>JACZTA010000247.1 GCA_022573915.1 Bacteroidota bacterium
AGTGAACAAGGGAGACAGGCCGGGAGCAGACGAATTTGTAAAGAAGTTGCTTCAGATCGTAGGTTCAGATAAGATCAATGAAAACCCTATCACCGTGCTTAAAACAACTGCTGTTCGTGAGGAAGGGATCAAAGAACTTCTCGAAGAAATTTCCACGCATAAACCATCCACGATATCCATTGAAAAAAAGGCATATTTAATGGCAGAAAAGGCGTTTATCCTAATACAAAAAGCGCGAACAACAGATATCGATAAAGATGATCTGCTGGTGAATATACAAGATGAAATGGAGCAAAAAGACTTTAATTTATACCGCTTCATCAAGCAGCGCTATAATTCCTGATCAAGATAAAAATTGTATATTTATTAAGGTAAGCTGATCGTTCGAATCTTAAAACCTGTTAAGATGAAAATCAAACCTGTCTTTGCATTGCTACTTTGCATGATCTTTAGTTCAAACCATGTGTATTCACAGTGTGGCCCAAATGAATGGAAGAAGTATATTAAGGCCGATCGATCACTCAACAATAATAAATCTTCCAGAGTATATTATTGTGAAATCCCGACAACTTATGATACCGTGATTCTAGAATCGGTTATTGACTGTTCATTTATTGGTACGTCAGAAAATCTAAATCCCTTCACACAAGAAGAAGATCCGAATTTTAAGAATTCTATTCCGGAAGAATACGCGGATTCACCTGGTAGAATTGATTGTTACAATTCGCACCGGGGTGCTAAATGTAGGTTAGTCCATATGAGGTGTCTGGGGCCAATGTGTGTTACTTTCCAGGAAATGCAGATGGAGAAAGCAGTAGCTAACAGTGGAGAACCGACCAATAATTATAAGTTAAACGAGGACGTAGAATATTATAAAGATGCCAGCACCTCCAATTCTCCCGCACCACCGGACGCACCCGGCTCATGGACAACTATGGCAACCACCCCCGTAGCAACTTTTTTTGGAACAGCTGTGGGATATACCCGCAACGATACAGGATTTCTCTTTTGTTTCGGCGGAAATAATTTTACCAGCAGAGTTGTAACTCGATATAACGTCACGACGGATACCTGGGCGATCATGGATACCATGCCGAAGGGAAGAATTTTATTGGCGTCGGCATTGATTGGAGATGATGTTTTCATCATAGGAGGAGATGATACGGGACCCACTAAGGAGGTATTTAAATATTCTATTTTGCAAGATAGTTGGTCGCAGGTCGCAGATCTGCCGGTAAGCCTTGCTTGGAATAAGGCGGTTGCCGTCCGCGACAGCCTGATATATGTGGTTGGCGGATATGACGGGGTTAACGCGTTGGCTACAACTTATGTATACAATGTCAACGCCGATAGTTGGAGTACGGCCACTTCGCTGCCGGCTCTTCGCTTTGGTGGAGCTTTATCCCATGTAGGCGACACGCTGGTTTATATTGCCGGAGCCGACTTAGCTAACCTTTACAGTACCACCTTTGTTGGTGAAATAAGCCCTACGAATAATTCTATTATTGTTTGGAACCAAGTGACAGATTATCCTCTTGGAATTATGTATCGTTTTGATGCGCATCCTTGGGGTTCACAAGGAGTGATCGTGTCCGGGGGAAGTCCTGTTGCTACGCTTACGGGAGACAAATCCTGTTATACATACCGCGTTTGTGCGGATCAATGGACGAAACAGCCTGATCTCCCTGCATTAGTAATGGGATCATCAAGCGGTTCGATAGAATTGACAAATAAAACATGGAAACTTATATCTGCTGCAGGTTATAATGCAGGGTATCTTTTAGACACGGAGGTGTACACTGATAATATTTCAGAAATAGTTGTTCCACCATTTCAAGTCAATCCACCAGATGGCATTACCGATGTAAATGCCCCTACATTAGAATGGCTAGCGGTAGCAGGAGCTACTTATTATCGAGTTCAGTTAGCATTGGATTCCAATTTTTTGACCATCATCCTTGATACCACCTTCTTCTTGCTCACTACATTGAATGTCCCGGCGAATGAGATTTACGGAAATTCAACATTTTACTGGAGGGTATCAGGTCTTGGAGGCTGCGGAGATAGTCCATTCTCGACCGGATGGTCATTTACAACCGGAGACTTTTTTGGTATAGATGATCCCGATAAATACATTATAAATCTGGAGCCAAATTACCCTAATCCATTCTCAAGTGAGACAATAATCAGTTATTCGATCAGCCATGATGGTTTCGTGGATCTCAGGCTATATGACATTCTGGGTAAAGAGGTTGCTCAACTGGTTCAGGAAAAGAAACCGGCCGGGCAGCATTTTATTGTATTTGACAAGACTAACTTAGATGGTGGCATCTATTTCTATACACTAAAAACAGGACTGCTGCAGCAAACCCGCAAGATGATCGTTTTACAGTGATCAGTTATCAGTAAACAGTGATCAACAACTAGTCATCGTTACACTCTGCATTACCATTTCTACTACTATAAAAAAAGAGAGACAAGTTGGGATTTACTAAACCCCGGCTAAGAAAGAAGGATATTTCCCTCTCTTTTTTCAGCTAATGAGGCCGTCTTCGCCCAAGTCTCTCTCTTTTTGTATGTCGTTTTTCTATAAGCAACAAAGATATAAGCAAATATTATAAGATGAGTGACGAATTAGTACTTAGTTTTCAACATAAAACGAACAATTATATCCAGTTGAACTCGGTACTAATAAAATTATTTGTCTCACTATTCTCAAACATTCCGAGTAAATTTGCGTGAATTGTATGGAGAAACCTCCAAAGCACATATTATCCAAGTCCACCTTCCTTAAAGGCCTCCAATGCCACAAGGCGCTGTATTTATACAAGCACGAGTATCAGTTACGAGATAAACTTTCGATGATCCAGCAGGCGGTGTTTACAAAAGGAACGCAGGTGGGCGAACTGGCGCAACAACTATTTCCCGGTGGCATCGATTCATCTCCCGCCAGTTTTTATAAATATCGAGAAGCGATCGTCAAGACCGATGACCTGATCGTTGACGGCGAGAAAATTATATATGAAGCTTGTTTCCAGCATGATGAGGTCATGTGTGCACTGGACATCCTGGTCAATAAAAATGGGAAGTGGTACGCCTATGAAGTCAAAAGTTCTACCGGTATTTCTGAGACGCATATCCGGGATGCTGCCTTACAATATCATGTTATTCAAAACAGCGGTACCGAGCTGGAAGACTTTTTTATTGTTCATATAAATACTGAATACACCAGGGATGGACAGGTAGATCTATCTCAATTATTCAATATCGTTTCAGTAAAAAAAGAGGTTCTCGAGCAACAGGAGATGATCGGGAAACAAATCCCTGTTCTGATGAACGTGATCGAACAGGAGCAAACGCCTGAGGTAAAAATTGGTTTGCATTGTACATCTCCCTACCATTGTAACTTTATCGGCCATTGCTGGAGTCATCTACCGGAACGGTCTGTCTTTGATATCAAAGGGCTGCACGCTGATAAGAAATTTGAACTGCACGATAATGGCATTATCGACATCATGGATGTCCCCGACGACTACAAGCTTACCGACCGGCAAAGGCTTCAAATTTCCAGTTATAAAAATGGTAAATCAACCATTGACAAAAAAGGTATCACAGAATTCTTGAGCACGTTGAAATACCCTCTCTATTTCGTTGATTTTGAAACATTTCAACCTGCTATCCCATTATACGATCATTCGAGACCGTACCAACAGATCCCGTTTCAATATTCGCTTCATTATAAAAAAGACAAAGATTCTAAAATTGAACATTATGAATATCTGGCCGAAACGGGAATAGATCCCAGGATCGGATTTATTCAAAGCTTATTGGAGCATACCAGGACGGCCGGAGATATTATGGTTTACAGCCCTTTTGAAGCAACGCGCATTAAAGAATTAATAGCTGATTTTCCTCAAGAAAATAAATCGCTTGAAAAACTTTTGGGCAGGCTACGGGATCTGATGATCCCATTTCAAAAGAACTATTATTATACTCCTGAGATGGACGGTTCGCATTCTATTAAATCTGTACTTCCTGCACTGGTGCCCGATATGAATTATAAAAATCTGAATATCGCGGATGGCATATCGGCTAGCTATAATTTTGAGAATCTCACTGCAGAAGCGGATTTGTTTAAGGTTGAACAAACCAGACAAGATCTACTTGAATACTGCAAGATGGACACACTTGCGATGGTAAAAATCCTTGAGGTGTTGGAAAACGTATAATGATAACTGTCCAAATAAGTACGGGAGTGGCTATTCTGGTGAAAACTGAGTATATTGTAATAGAAGAAATTAGATTGTGCGAGGGATAATACTACTTACAGGAATTTGGATAATTCCTTTTTTAAGCTTTGGGCAAAATGACCATACAGGCCGATATGAATTGAAGGTCACAGGTCTGCTGAACTATCACGACTATATTGATCTCCAGGAAGATTTTACCTATTATCGTTCAACTACCACCAGAACACACACCAAGGATACAAATGGGAAGAGGATAGACGTGACGGAGGATTGGGGTAAGTGGTTAATTCTATGCGATACGCTCCTTATTTTAATGCCCAGCAAACGCGACCCATCCATTTTACCCAATAAGCGTATTCAGGATAAAATGTACCATATCATAGGAGGGTGTGCGACCGGTATTCAAAAAGCCGGCCTGGATCGATTACAGATCTATGTACTGGCAAATGATAATATTTACTACCCGCGATTTACTCGATACGGTATCGAAAGGACCTATGTTTACGTGAGGAAGGTCGGTAGCAATCAAACTACCGGTTCAAAATAACCTTACCACTAAGTAGAAGACTTCTCACTAAAAAACGTTATCATCCTGCCCTGACTCCAGCTGCTCTAATAACATTCCCAAATGCCTTTCAATAATGATCGTTATCACCACATCCGGTTTCTCTTTTTTTACGATCTCTCGATTTAAATCATATTCCCAATCGTCCCAAATAAAAAGGGTCTCCGAAAAATGACGGGGCAATAGTTTGAGCAAGTTATTGGTATAAGAATCCCGGACTATCATAGCTTTGGGCCAGTGAGTGGAATCTGTTGCATATGCCCTTTCATATTCATTTTCATATTTAAATCCATCAGGGATAGGATATTCCCTTTTCTTCCCATCCTTAACAATATCCGATCTGCTTTGAAGATTCACAATTGATTCCGTAGTGATTTTACCTATGCCAAGCAACCTGGCTAAGCGCATACCCGGTTGCGTGATCGTGTCTAGATCAAACTCATTTAATTGAGCCGCACTCATTTCGGGAAAATCTTTTCTTAAGACATTTATTATTTCCCGGTATCCAAAAAATGCACCCAATGGATTCCAATGATCGTCTGTTTTGTAAAATACCCTGTGGTCTTGTTTTTCTTTTATTAATGCAGGTGCTAAACTGATCAGATTTAATTTAGGATGAAGATCCATAGGGCT
>JACZTA010000248.1 GCA_022573915.1 Bacteroidota bacterium
CATTCCATGTTGAAACATAGATTTTTCCATCCGGGCCTAGCTGATGTAGCCCGAAGTAAGTGGCAAATGGAAAACTAGGTGAATAACTGCCATCCCAAGTATCTATCAATACTCTGGTACTGTCTATGTTACTAACATTAACTTCGAATTGGAACAGTTTAGTTTGTGTTGAAACATAAAGCAATTGCCCATTTGGGGAGAACGAGCATCCTAGCACTTGATTATAACTTGTATCAGATAGCACCCTCCAGTTACTTAAATCACCTGTACAACGATCGAAATCAAAAACATCAATTTTACCAGTTCTCAATATGTTGGCCATCATGTCTCCATTTGGTGAGAAAACGGTCTGGCCACACCAGTCATCTTTATAGTCCATAGAATAGCCTATCCACTGGGAATAAGGGCCTTTAATACCGCTTGGAGTGATCAGAAATCTGGAAAACCGGTCAGTCTCATATTTATGTACAAATAACCACCAATCCCGCCCGTTTCCATGCTTCACAGCAGCTATTCTTCCTTCCACAAGCAATTCCTGCAAAACAACCACGTTTTTTTGCGCTGTAAGATCACCAAGACCCCCATCCAAAGACATATCAACTACGCTGTAGAATAACCTATCGGGTATGATATGACCTCCGACATTAGAATCTAAATTCAAGTGAAAAATATAATATTTTAATGAATCGCCGGGTTTGGGAATGATCATAGCGCCCTGGCAGGTTGGCATACCTGACCATGAATAAACTGAAGTATACTTGCCCGGACTTAAACTGTCACCGTTAGACATCACGTCATGTAAACTATTAGCAACTTCAATTCCATTTGAGTAAAATAACAAATTACCCTTATTGTCAGAAATTGAAACATTTGTTATGTATAAATTTAATTGTTTCAAATTCATTATCGGGACAGCCGAATCGCCTGCGAAATCAATACCAGCTTTATCTCCTAAAGGCCATATTAAATCTCTGTCCTGTGATACTGCACTAAACGAGTGTATTACCAGAGAAATGATTAGGGCATACTTTATATTATAATATTGGAGCATTATATCTTTTATAATTCCCCACAACATCTCCTGCAAGGGACGCTGTGGGTGGAAAATATCTGCTTAGTCTTGAAAAATATAACAAACTTATTGAATAACCACCTTGCCCGTAGCTATGATTTGATCTCTTTCTTCAAGTTTATAGAAGTATAATCCGGGTGAAAGGTTGTCTCGATTAATCTTGATTTTGTCGGAAGTGATTTCTTCAATTCTTTTCACTTCTCTTCCCATTAGATTATATAGACCAAAAGACAATTTTTTTCCGTTTTTGTAGCCCTCCGGAATTTCAATTGTCGTAAATGTGCTAAATGGGTTGGGATAAGTGTTTATAAAATATTCAGAGTAAAAAGATTTTTCATCGAATCCGGTTTCTCCACCATTAGTAGTTTTCAATATTAGCCCATTTGTACCTACAGCATAACCCGTATCTATTTTTGTAAAATATAATGAAAGTACTTTTGCAATTATTGTATTACTATCAACTAAAATATTTTGAGGTAGCCAATTAACTCCTCCATCTGTGGTTTTAACAATGATTGCTGAATCATTAGCAGAACGAATCCCAGATGCGAAAGCAATATTAGAATTAACAGCAAATACAGAATAAATAAAATAAGGTAAATTATTGACTGCCCAACTATTTCCGCCATCAGTTGTATTGGCAATATAAGTTTCTCCCCCAGCATATCCTATTGACTGGTCCCAAAAATAGGTTGTGAAAACCTTGTATTTAGGAAAGTTAAGATCAAACCAATTATTACCACTGTTTGTGGTTTTTACAATAGATTCCGTAGACATTCCCCTTTCACCGGCTGCAAACCCAACCTGGTCGCTAATGCAATAGATAGAATAAAGCCATAAGGAAGTCGGAAAAGCGTAACCATATGTAGTGTCCCAATTAAGTCCCCCATCAATTGTTTTAATTATATAAACATTGCTAATTACAAAACCTGTATCACCGTTAAGGAAATGAACATCCGGAAAACCATATTCACTGGTATCAGCCAGAATACTAATCCAATTATTACCACCGTCAATAGTCTTCAATACAATTCCACCTAAAAAGAATAGTTTATCGGTTCGTCCACCAACAACAAATCCTGTATCGGCATTTACAAAATGTACACCATTTAGATTTAAAAAAGTTCCGGAAGAAAGTATATTCCATACAATCCCACCATCAACAGTTTTTAAAATAATACCGGAGTCTCCTACAACATAGCCTAAGTCATCATTTACAAAAAAAACATCATTCAGGTTTTTATTCGTACCTGAATTAAGAGGCAACCACTGTGTGTATCCTTGATTTAGGTTAAATATTATGAGAAAAAATAAATAAGCAGTTATTCTTAACATGTCAGTTTCGCCGTTATTCGGATATTTAAAATTTTAGAGAGTTTAAAAAGAGTAAAAAGAAATAACCCACCTATTGAATGGACAACTTACCTGTTGTTATAATTTGATCCATTTCTGTGAATTTGTAAAAATATAATCCAGAGGGTAGGTTGTCTCGATTAATCTTGATTTTGTCGGAAGTGATGTTTTCAATTCTTTTCACTTCTGTTCCCACAAGATTAAATAAAGCAAATGATAATCTCATTGATCCCGCTTGAAATTTTTCCGGTATTTCAATTGTAGTATAAACGCTAAAAGGATTCGGATAAACAAACATGCTACTTGCATTGTTTAATCCATGGTCAAGGATAGCTGAAAAAGAACTACATGTGTCTATACCTCCTTTCCATTTAGCGATATGGCTTATGCTATCTTTATCTATCGTCCAAAATCCACCTCCAACGAATAGACTATTGTTATATTCTGCTATCGCACTTATGGTATTATCAAAACTACTACCAATCCCACACCAATTTTTTCCATCCCATTTTGCAAATCTATCTGCAGGTATTCCTCCCGCCTCTGAAAAATTACCTACTGCATAAAGTTCATTATTATATACAAAGAGATCTTCAACTTCTCCATTTGTACCTCCCCCAACCTCACTCCAATTGCTCCCATCCCATTTCATAATGAAATCACCACCATTTCCATCAGCTTTTAAGAAATATCCTCCAACATATAAATAACCTTTGTATATTTCAAAATCCTCAACGGTAACTAGGCCTCCTTTTATCCCTTGGCCAACACTTTTCCAATTTGTATTATCCCATCTAGCTATATTCATAGGTTTAACATCGCTACCATAAAAAATTCCACCAACATAGATCTCATTTTTGTACACTTCCAAAGCGCCAAGGCGATTATAATCATTTCCGTAATTCTGAAATAATCCAACATCAGTCCAAGAAGTGCCATCCCATTTTGCTACACTATTGGCAGCAATATTTCCTGCAGAATCAAACGTCCCTATAACATATAGATAACCATTATAAACTAAAAATTCGGTTGTATATCCGTCGACACCTCTACCTAGTGAATCCCAAGAGGTACCATCCCATTTACCTATCCCATTAACCTGAATCCCATCTAATTCAGCAATCATGCCACCTATATAAATGTTTCCTTTATACCTATCTATCGCAAATACAGGACTGCAAACATTTGCACAATCAGTCATTCCCGAACCTAAATTATTCCAATTGTTTCCATCCCAGGCAGCAATACCGTTTAGTATCGTTGAATCGGCCTTTTTAAAATGGCCTCCGGCATATAAAAAATTATCCACCGTATCAGAAAACAATACCAGAACACCGTTAGTTAAACCAGAAGACACACTATCCCATGACTGCCCTTTGACAAAAGACAAATTGTAACAACAGAGGTACAACCCAAGTAATAAAATTGATTTTGAAATCTTCACTATTAAAGTGCTTCTTGTTAATTAAATTTAATGAATAATTTGATGTTTTAAGTCTTCCGCAGATGATCTCTGACAACCTCGACTTTTGCCGGGCGACTTAAAACCAAATCCAAGATAAAAGTTCGCGTCTTAAGTCTCCCATTGAAAAACCCGAGCTACCTTCAATATTCCAGCTTGGAAGACTTAAGACATCGGAAGTTATTGTATAACCACCTTGCCCGTAGCTAAGATTTGATCTCTTTCTTCAAGTTTATAGAAGTATAATCCGGGCGAAAGGTTGTCTCGATTAATCTTAATTTTATTGGAAGTAATGTTTTCAATTCTTTTTACCTCTGTTCCCATTAGATCATACAGAGCGAGGGACAATTTTTTTACGGTTTTGTAGTCCTTCGGAATCTCTACAGTTGTAAACGTGCTAAATGGGTTAGGATAAATATTGATAGCCTTAGTGTTATACCCCAAATTTTCAATTGTATTTACCAACGTGTCACAAGGAGCGTTGAATTGAATATTAATGCTATCATCTGAATAACATCTTAGACTCCCTGCAACGTTGTCGTCCCATAAACCCCAAATGCCGGAAAACATGAAATGTAAGCAGCCTATTGTTTCAACAATAACATCTGCAAAATACCAATCATTACTATCTGAACTAACATGAAGTACCTTAAAGGTATCGGTGTTTATTACCATAGTACTAATAGAATCCAAAGTTATTTTTCTGATCGTGTCATTAGGGTTGTCGCTGATTGAATAGATATTGTATGGTATTCTAATATTCCATGAATCATTTATTTGGGCTGAGAAATCATAAAGGACGTAAAATGAACTATCGTAATAATGATAAATTTTACCACTATCTGAATACATGATTTCTGTTCCGGAATAGGCTGAAAGCACACTTCCGGATGAATTATACCAGGTTTTTTTTATTAATCTACAATTTTGGCTTTGAATCAGAGTGTCTTTAATTGACTCAAAAAGTATATACCCTTTCCAAGGACCAATTACCGGACTATCAAAGAGGTCGTAATACCATTTTGCTCCAATTGGTGCAAAATCCTGACCCAGACTATTCAACGAAATTGTGGTGAGAAAAACAATAATTACAGCGTTTCTCATAAATTTGCTATGGAAATTTTTGGAATTGAAGTTTAATTTAATCTTTAATTTTATAGGTTTCAAACTGTATGATCTTCACGAACGAATCCGATGTTTTAAGTCTTCCGCAGCTGATCCAAAACATCCGTCCCTTTTACCGGGTGACTTAAAACAGGATCAAAGATGAATGTTGGCGTCTTAAGTCTCCCATTGAAAAACTTAAACTACCTTAAAAATCCTAGCTTGGAAGACTTAAGACATCATCGGAAGTTATTGTATAACCACCTTGCCCGTAGCTATGATTTGATCTCTTTCTTCAAGTTTATAGAAGTATAATCCGGGTGAAAGATTGTCTCGATTAATCTTGATTTTGTCGGAAGTAATGTTTTCAATTCTTTTTACCTCTGTTCCCATTAGATCATACAGAGCGAGGGACAATTTTTTTACGGTTTTGTAGTCCTTCGGAATTTCT
>JACZTA010000249.1 GCA_022573915.1 Bacteroidota bacterium
TAATATCCAGCGATTCAAGAGTTTTCAATTTTGATAAACCCTGATGAAAGCTGGGTAATAAGGTACCCGAATAGCTTAAAACCTTAAGGTTGGTTAATTCCAGAAGTGGAGCCGGAAAATCATTGATGAAGTTTGTGCTAAGATCAAACCATTCTAATGTTTTCAGATCTCCGATTTCATCAGGAAGAAAAAATATCTTGTTCCGGCTTAACAATAAACCGGTAAGACGTGAGAGTTTTCCAATTTCCGGTGGCAATGTCTTTAGGTTGTTGCGACTTACATCGAGCCACTCAAGCTTTGTCAAATTACCTATAACCTTTGGAAGGCCGATTATCTCATTATCCTGAATCTCCAGTGTTTTAAGATTGATCAGATTTCCAATCTCCCTGGGCAGGATCTGAATCCGGTTACCATATAAGTAAAGTTCTTCTAATTTTTTAAGTTGACCCATGGTACCGGGTAGCTTGGTAATATTGTTCTGGCTCAGGTCTAATATCTTCAGATGTTGTAATTCTCCGAGTTTTACAGGAATAAATTCGATCTTTGTTTTATTTACATATAGTTTCTGCAACATTGGTAGTTCATTGATATTGGAAGGCAGTCTTTGCAGGTTTGTGACATATCTTAATTCCAATACCTGTAATTTCTTTAGCTGAAATATTTCGGGGGGGAGTTCTTTAAGATTGTCGTTGTAACTGAGGTTGAGACGGTATACCGTTTCAGGATTTTTTAATGCCTGTGTTATACTGGTATATACTCTGGCTTTCGAAAGTGCGACAGAATCCAGGATACCTGATTGAGCACTTATGGCTTGGTAGCTAAATACCAACGAACCGCAAATAAATAATATGAAGAACCGGATCCTCACAGTTTAATTGTTACATTTTTTGATTCAGTAAAGAATTTCAAGACTTCCCACCCACCTTCTCTGCCAACACCGGAATTCTTAACTCCTCCGAATGGAGTACGCAAATCTCTTACCAACCAGGAATTTATCCACACGATACCACATTGCAAGCGTCTGGCTACACGATGAGCTCGTTGCAGATTATCTGTCCAAACAGTAGCAGATAAACCATATTCTGTGGAATTGGCGTACTTAATCACTTCTTCTTCAGCTTCAAAAGGCATTATTGTAACCACAGGTCCAAAAATCTCTTCCTGATTCGTTCTGCAATCATACGGAAGTCCTTGAATTACAGTCGGTTCCACGAACCATCCATCCTTACAACGACCATTTAATTGGGAGATATTGCCTCCACACAGTATTTCGCCCCCTTCTTCCTTTGCAAGAGATACATAATATAAGATTTTTTTTTGATGTTCTCGCGATACTATAGCACCTAATTTGGTTCGTTCTTCCATAGGATCTCCCACAATCAACCCTTTCGTCATCTTGACAAATTTATCCACAAATGCATCATAAATAGGTTTTTCAATAAATATCCTCGGTCCGCACAAGCAAATCTCGCCCTGATTCGAAAATGATGAGTTTAGGGTCGTCTTGAGCATCTCATCAAAATTACAATCGGCAAAGATGATGTTTGGATTTTTTCCTCCTAGTTCAAGCGATAATTTTTTAAACATCGGTGCGGCAACAGAGGATATTTCCCTTCCAGTTTTAGTTCCACCGGTAAAAGAGATCGCCCTGATCTTTTCATGTTTTGTTATAGCACTACCAACTTTCGGGCCAAGGCCGTGAACAATGTTTAACACACCGTTAGGCAAGCCGGCTTTCATGCAGATCTCAGAAAGCATATATGCGGTCATTGGTGTAATTTCAGAAGGTTTAGCGATCACACAATTTCCGGCCGCCAGCGCAGGCGCAATCTTCCAGGTAAATAAATATAATGGAAGATTCCATGGAGAAATGCAACCTACTATTCCAATGGGCTGCCTCAAAGTAAAATTCAAAGCGAAATTATCCATCTCATGTGTTTCGGAAGCAAAGTGCAGGATCGCTGTTGCAAAAAAACGAAAGTTGCTTACCGCTCTTGGGATATCGACCTTTTTAGCCAGCTTTACCGGTTTTCCGTTATCTATTGACTCGGCTAATGCCAGATCATCCAGGTTATTCTCTATCAAATCGGCTATTTTATTCAAGATCTTGGATCGGTCAGCAGCACTGGTCATTGACCAGGTCTCAAACGCCTTTTCTGCGGCTTGCACCGCTGCTTCTACATCCTTTTCATCTGAATCAGGTAAATGAGAGTAAACCTTACCGGTAGCGGGTTCGAAATTGTCAAGATAATTACCTGAGGCCGGTTCTATTAATTCCCCGTTCACGTAATTTTTAATATACGTATCCATCTCTTGAGACATAAACTAGTTGTAATAATATAACAATAAATTATAATGATAAAGTTCGGCCACCATCAACGGCGATACTGATTCCGTTGACATAACTTGCGGCCGGACTTGCCAAGAATGCAACTACTGCAGCTATTTCCGAGGGATCTCCAAATCTTCCTGCAGGGATATCAGCCATAAATCTATTTTTTATTTCTTCGAGTGTCTTGGACTCTCGCTCAGCTATTGCTTCAAAGAGGGAATTCAATCTTTTCGTTTTAGTGGAGCCAGGCAAAACATTATTGACTGTAATTCCAAATTCTCCAAGTTCCATAGCCATCGTTCGGGCCCAGCTAGCGACTGCTCCCCGGGTCGTATTGGAAACACCCAATCCTTTGATGGGTTGTTTGACAGATGTTGAAATAATATTGATGATCCGGCCATATTCCGTTTTTTTCATTCCAGGGATAACTGCCTGAGTCAGGATGTGATTACAGATCAAATGGTTACTGAACGCTTTGATGAAATCCTCAGTCTTCGCTTCTGTGATCGGGCCTGAAGCGGGCCCACCCGTATTATTAACAAGAATTTGATAATCCCTTTCTTCTACAAGTTTTGCAGCGGTTTCTTTTACCTTATCAGGGTGTTCAAAGTCGACTATAGCGATCCTGTGTTCTTGATTACCATCATTTGCCAATTCGCTTCTAACCTCCTCAAGTGCATTTTCGTTTCTTGCCACGAGTGTTATATTTGTACCGGACAGCGCCAGTTCCAATGCAACCGCCTTACCAATGCCCTGTGAACTTCCGCAAACAATTGCGTTTTTTCCGTTGAGAGAAATATCCATAAAATTAATTTTGATCAAAATTAGATAATCTGACTATCACAGGCAACAATGAACGTCACAATAATAACTGTCACCGCGTTAGTTTGCCTGTTTCTGGGTTATAGATTTTATGCAAGATACCTCTCCAGGAAGGTCTATGTCACGGAAGGACCAGATGCCAAACCCGAGGTTATGCCTTCCGTGTCAATGGAAGATGGTGTGGACTTTGTACCTACCCGAAGAGGGGTTTTGTTCGGTCATCATTTCGCGTCTATCGCAGGGGCTGCCCCAATCCTGGGACCTGCGATCGCAATAATCTGGGGATGGCTACCCGCCTTGATATGGGTGGTGGTTGGTGTGATCTTCATGGGTGCGGTACACGATTATGGTGCCCTGGTGATCTCTACCAGGCATAAAGGAAAATCCATAGGAGCAATTGCGGAGGATATGATAGGCCCGCGGTCCAAGGTCTTATTTCTTATAGTGATATTTCTTCTCGTCTTTGTGGTGTTGGCAGTTTTTGCATATGCGATCGCCAAGCTATTCATTCTCTATCCGGGCACCGTGATTCCTATTAATTTTGAGATATTCATTTCGATAATCATAGGAAGATATATCTATAAGAGGAAGGGAAGTTTATTGATCCCATCCTTGTTGGCGTTAGTTGCACTTTATGTCATGATCTATGTTGGGTTTCGTTATCCGATATATTTACCGGAAAGTCTATGGATAAACGGTTCTGAGGTTTTGACATGGATAGTATTTTTAATGACATATAGTTTTATCGCTTCCATACTACCGGTATGGCTTTTATTGCAACCAAGGGATTATATCAATTCCCATAAGCTGATCGTAGGCTTGGTTCTGATATACGCAGGTTTATTTGTTACTCAACCGGAAATGGATGCGCCCATGGTAAACTTTTCTGGAACTAATATGTTACCATGGTTTCCATTTCTGTTCATTACGATTGCGTGCGGAGCTATCTCCGGATTCCACTCTCTCGTTTCATCGGGTACTACCTGTAAGCAGATCAAAACAATCAAAGACACCAAGTTTATAGGTTACGGTGCCATGTTGGGAGAAGCAACATTGGCTATCGCAGCTACGATGGCGGTTGCCGCAGGCTTTTCCAGTTCAGAAGCCTGGCACGCGCATTATGGGGATTTTAACATGGCAAAAGGCATGCAGCCTTCACTCGAGGCGTTTGTAAATGGCACAGCAGGATTTCTTTCAAGCTTGGGAATAACGCAGGTCTTCATCGACGGGAGAGGTAATTCGCATACTTTGGCGGCTGTATTTATTTCAGTAATTGTGATTAGTTTTTCAGCAACATCACTGGATACGGCAACAAGGATACAACGCTATATTATAGGGGAATTGGGCGAGACGTTTAAGATAAAGCCCCTTGCCAATAATCGATATTTACAAGGTTTTATTGCGGTTCTTTTACCTTTCCTTTTAATCATCAGTGACAGTGCCGGCAAAGGTGGATTGAGGTTGTGGCCACTATTCGGATCTACAAACCAGATGGTGGGAGCTCTAACACTATTGGTAATTTCAATTTGGTTATACAAGCAAAAAAAGAACTTCTGGATTACGGTCATACCGATGATATTTATTACGGTAATTACTTTTATCGGAACGATCCAAAATATTTTTGCCTACTTCGGTGATCAGTCAATAAATGAGGTTAACAGGTTTTTGTTAATTAGCATATCTTTCGTAATCGGAATTTGTCAGATCTGGATTATTGGGGAAGCGATAACAGTTTTTAGAAAAGCGGGGAAAACGAAATAGTAGTTCAATAATATCTAAGGGAATGGTTGACGCAGGGTGAGTGTGATTGTGAGTGTGAGAGTGCGGGAAAAAAGAAGTATTACTTATAAACAGAGGTTTAAAAAATAATATGAATACAGTTGAAAAACAGTGGGTAGTCCGGGAAGTGGATCAGGCGGAGGTAGATGCATTGCAAAAGAAGCTGAACATAGATACTATTTTTTGTAAACTACTGGTGTCGAGAGGAATAAAAAATTACGAAGACGCAATTCCACGAGTAGCCGCAAAATACGAGCAAGGCGTTCGAGGCGTTTCTGACTTCAACGAAAGAGCAATTGCAGGCGAAGAAAACTACAAAACCGGAGTAACCGAAGCAGCAGCCGAGGGCCGAAGGGCCGCTGGACTAGCAGCGATTTCACCGACCAAGTGGCAAGACGCAGCAGCGACAAAAGGAAGAGATAGAATCGCTGGTGGGATGAACGCAAGCAAAGCAGAGTACGGATCTAAAATAGCAAAAGTCATTTCTGTACTTG
>JACZTA010000250.1 GCA_022573915.1 Bacteroidota bacterium
CTCGGGTCGAAGTGGTATGAACTTCAACCACTAGGAACGGAAGGACAAGGAATTGTTGCAGGTAAAAAAACTTACAGCCGCACACAATTGTCCATCCCTGCAGGTATATCGATTATATATAAGTCGAATTCCCGCGTCCGTATAGGATTTGAAATTGGTTATAGAAAGACCTTCACAGACTATCTGGATGATGTCAGTACAATCTATTTTGATGAGAATATTTTGGTAGAGCAAAAAGGAACAGTTGCAGGTGCTGTTTCGAATAGGACAAGGGAGATCACCACCGATCCGGATCAACTGGTATATTTCCAGGCAGGTTCACAAAGAGGTGATCCAACCGATAAGGATTCGTACATATTCTCTGTATTCTCGATCAATTATCTATTGAATTATGAGACCTGTCCGACGTTTAATTCCAAGTCGTTATTCAGAAAATACAGAGGTTTTAAGATTGGCTACTAAGCATATGTATGGTCGCAAAGAAATATTAAAGCTTCTGTTCATGATGGCAAGCCTTGGTTTCTTATTCCTAAGCGTATCCGCACAGGAATTTGAGATTGGACTCTTAGGTGGTGCAACAAACTATTCCGGAGATATAGGGCGGGATCCCTCGAATGAAAGTTCATTTCTTAGAGATATACAGTATCAGCTAACAAAACCCGCATATGGTGTATACTTCCGCTCTCAAAGATCAATGATAAAATCTGTTAGATTAAGTATTATATATGGCGAAATATCAGCCTATGATAAGATCAGCAGATACCCTGCGATACGAGTGAGAAATTTGAATTTCAAGTCTCCTATACTTGAATATTCGTTCGTGATAGAAAGAATATTGAAGGGAAAGATCAAACCTCATGCTTATATAAACAAAAAAGGTATACCTGTTCGCGAGATCTACCAGTATTATTTTTATGGTTATGCCGGAATTGGTATGTATACCTTCGATCCGCATGCGGACTATAACGGTGGCTGGTATGAATTGAGACCTCTGGGCACTGAAGGCCAAGGACTTTGTGACCCCTACTCTGATATTTGTAAAACCGATCATTATTATCTGACCCAATTTAATATCCCTATGGGATTAGGTTTCAAATACTACCTAACCGATAGATTAATAATCACTGGAGAAATAGGCTGGCGTAAAACATTTACCGACTATTTAGATGATGTAAGTGGGTATTATGCTGACCCTGACCATATTGCCAATGATTATGGAGCAACAGCAGGATTACTTTCTAACAGAAGCGTGGAAGTGACTCAAGACCCCGTACAACTGGAAAGATATCAACCCGATATGCAGAGGGGAGATAATAGATCTACTGATACATACTTTTTTACCCTGGTCAAGATTGGATACATAGTGGATTATGTATGGTAAATTTTTGGTTCAATGTCCATAGTCTGCGGTCTCCCTTCTTCCGTCTTCAGTCTCCAGTCTTCCGTCCAATTCTGAATGTTTAATGTTCAATGTTGAGTCCACTCCGAAAAGTGTAAGAATAGATCATGCCACAAAAACACGAAAACACGAAAACACAAAATTTCACAAATGATTCATATTTAATTATGGCAATTACATACCACTTGGGACAAGGGTTAAATAATGTAAAAAAGAGTCTATGAAATTTTTCATCTTTTCTTCTTCTTACTTTTCTTTTTAGCCTTAGCCTTTACGGCAACCTTAAGCACTTCATCAAGAGTGCCCTTTATTTTCAAAGGCTTTTCTTTCTTCTTCCGCTTTGACTTATTCATATCCCAAAATTAATGAAAACTATTTCACGTCCGCTATTAATTCTCTATATCTTATCCTTGCATTCTTAGATTGCTTGATAGCAATATCAAATCTATCCTTTTCTGATAACTCTCTGCTATTGAATCTGAAAACAAATTCATCAACGTATCTGTGTAGGTGCTTATGTGAAGTATGATGATAAATTCCAACAATACCACGTTTTAATAAACTCCAAAAGTTTTCTACTGAATTGGTATGTATTTGACCTCGAACATATTCACCTGCTCCATGATTAACTTTCTTGTGGTTATAAGTTGTACTCAATCCATTATAGCCTTTCCATTCATCAGTATATATTGTCGCACCTTCTTGTACGTGTTTGAGCATTACTGGTCGAAGGGTAGTTCCTTTAGTATCTTGAATAGGTTGTGCAATTATATCACCGCCACGTTTTTTTATTCCCAAAACAGGTTTCTTAACCTTGGCACTTCTACCTTGTGTACCACCAACTCTTTTGTTAACGTGTTTGTTTTTTTCCAATCCACCCAACCAGCTTTCATCAATTTCTATTTCGCCAGTTAGCATTTCAGGTGCTTCTGCTATTAGCATTTCTCTAATTCGGTGAAGCATGAACCACGCTGTTTTTTGTGTTACACTAATATCTTTAGCTAATTGACAACTGGAAATCCCTTTCTTATGAGAAGTTGCGATATAAATAGCAACGAACCATTTTGATAATGGAATTTTGGTGTTTTCAAATATCGTTCCGCAAGTACAAGAGAACTTTTTATAACATTCTCTATTAGCGCACTTATATCTTTTACCCTTTTCAATTCGATAAACCTTGTCGTGTCCACAATGAGGGCATTGAGGTTTTCCATCTTCCCATCTTAGATTTTCCAAATGGTTTATACAGACTTGCTCGTCTGAAAAGTATTGGACAACTTCGATTAAATTTTTGTAGGTTTTCATTTTATTTTCCTTTTACAACTTTATTTAACAGCAGGCGTATATAGTTACTGACTGATCTACCGTCGTTATCTGCCAATTTTTTAATCTTATTTAATGTTTCCTTGTCAATCTTCAGTGATATTGTTCGGTCTAAATTCTTCATAATCTTAGGTATTAACTTGTATATAAAGGTAATACTTTATATTAACAAATACAACTTTTTTAACAAAAAAATGAAAAAAAGATTACTGATTTTTACTAAAAATTGATAGCAGAAATGGAGCAGAATCAAGATAATTAAGCACAAATGCTATCAAAAGGGGACAATGTGTACCTTTTTATATACCTTTACATTCAATAAAGCCGACTTAGGCGGTGTATTCAGGATTAATGCGATCCTTTCAACCCGCCACCGCATATATTGACGGTTTTCGTCGGACTAATGTAAGATTAAAGAAGTCGGGGCAGGATTCGAACCCACATTTAACGTTTAGGCTACGTTGCTTTATCCATTAAGCTACCCGACTCAAATTAGGAACGCAATCATTCAAGTGGTTGCGTTTCTCTTTCAGTTTCAAATAGAAAGTACAAATAACCCTCTTTTTTAGAACTTCCATGTTCCGCACCTATTTCTCCTTCTCTATATAACTTTGACAAATGATGTCTCACAGCGCTTTTAACTCTTTTTCTATCAAAAGTAGGGTTAGCTTTCATTATTGAATCAACTACTTTATCAACTTTAGATTTTCCACCCACATCTTTCAACGTGAACTTTATATAAGCCTCCCAACCCATTTTCCCCTTTGGTGTTCCAATAATTGTTAGTTTTGTATCGTGACCATTTTGGTTGACCATATCAGTAGTCATATTAGATTTAAGAATCGTATTGATAGCTTCTAACTCAGCGAGCAATTCGTTCTTTCTAATATTTAACTCATGTATTAGTAGTTTGCTTGGCATTGTGTTTTTCCTTTATCTTTCTCTGCGAGTGTAAAGATAATGGTTTAATACCATAAAAGATAAGGCACACGCAGATAAACATAGATATACTTATCCACACGAAGGTAAGAAAAGGGGTAAACACTTGAGGGTTAAGGACTTATGATAGTGATTTTTTTGTACCAACTGAGATATAATCGCCTTAATTATTTATATTTTGTGTTCTTTTGTGATTTAGTGCTTTTGTGGCCAAAAATGACTTTTAGGAGGGGACTCAATGTTTAAAGTCTCCGGTCTTCAGCCTTCAGTCCTATTTTAAATCATATAGAACGTCTTCTATCGAGGAGGGTTTTCGTTCGGAAAGTATTTTTCGATCAGCTGATGAAATTCAGTTGACTTTTTGATGTTATCGAGATCCGGGTCTGAATACAGGTATTCCAAATCTTCATATCCCTTTTTAAAAGTTTTTTCCAGCCATATAAGTGCCAGATTTCCTTTCGATTGTCTGCTGTACACGCAAGCCAGGTTATAATAACCGGCAGGCTGGTCAGGGTATTTCCTTACTAATTCGCGATAAATTTCTATAGCATTCTCAAAATCATCCAGTTCAAGATAGCAGTAGCCAAGCCAATTATAAGTTTCCCACGTCTGGTATTCCAATTCTATTAACTTATCATAATAACCGATCGCCACATCACACTGTCCCAGAATACGGTATGCCTGTGCTATATTTCCAATAGCTTTTGGATCGTTAGGATCAATATCGAGCGTTGCTTTGTAATTATCGACGGCTTCAGAATATTCTTCTAAATAATAAAGTGCATTACCTAAATTGAAGTAAGTATCCTTTGAGTCAGGTGCCAACTCCAATGTTTTTCTATAGTAGAATACGGCTTCCTCATAATTTGCGAGATTATTATGAATGACTCCCAGGTTATTATATGCTTCAACAAAATTGGTATCCATGGCTACGGAAGCGATATAATATTCTATTGCCTCAGCGAGCTGTCCAAGATTAAAATAAATATCTCCAAGCAGAAAATATACCTGTGCTGAAGTTGAATCGATTTCGAGGCATTTTTTAAAACCTATAATTGCATTTTCACGGTCATTCAACTTGGTATGCAATATTGCCAAATAATAATAAACATTGAATGAATTAGAATCGGCTTCAAGTGCTTTTTGATAAAATTCAAGAGCCAGGTCTGTTTCTCCCACATCTTCATACAAGACGGCCAGATTGATAAATGCATCTACATAGCCGGAGTCAACCGCGATGGCCTTGTGATAATATTCTTTTGCTTTGTCGAGCTGCCCTGTATAGTTATAGATATTACCCATATTGCTAAATGGACTCGGATTTTCCGGGTCGATCTCAATAGCTCTTTCAAAATATTTCCTGGCCTTTTCAAATTCCTGACGCTCCTCATAGATCTTTCCCAGGTTATACAATGGAAAACTCCATCGCGGTGCTAACTCTGAAGCTTTTTCATATGATTTGATCGCTTTCTGCATTTGGCCCAATTCAGTGTAGATCATCCCAAATGTATTGTGTGTGTATGTGCGGGGAGATTCAAGCGCTGATGATTCCATTAGCTTTTGCAATGCCAATTCCAATTTCTTAAGGTCCTTCGACCTAACCAGCGACCTCGCCTCGAGGAATAATTGTTTTGCCTTATAGGAATTGGTGAACGGGTGATCTGCACCCATCAAATCAACCACTACATCCATTTTAGTGGCCGCTAACATGAAGTACTCCTCCTCCCCCACT
>JACZTA010000028.1 GCA_022573915.1 Bacteroidota bacterium
CGTAAACTGCAGTCATTCCATCAGAAAATTCTCTGTTTGGATAAAAGTAGGGATCAAGTTTTGGATACTTCCTACTATACGGAGAGAACCCTGTTTCTGATTCTTTGTTCCACAACAAGACGCGTCCCTGACTGATATGAGAAAGAGAATCGAATGTTAATGGAACAATCTCTTTGCCTACTATATCTATAAATCCCCAGGCACTATCATTTTTAACCGCGGCCATCTCTTCTGAAAAATTCAGCGCAGCTGAAAATTGAAGCGGGATTACATCTGCGCCCTTTTTATCAATAAAACCCCATTGTCCATCCAGGGAGACGAGTGCCCGATCATCAACAAAGGGATTTACCAGGTCATAGGTGGGCTTGATCTTAATGTTTTTATGCTTATCCGAGAACCCCCATTTTTCACCAAATCTATAAGGAATAAGGTCAGGAATTTGGGCAGACGACATGACCGGTGCACCCAGAGATACTAGAAACAAAATGGATAAAATTGACTTATTCATGCGATTTGGCAGCAGGACTGCAAAAACCAGACCTTTACCATGATGAAATTAGTCCAAAATTTAGGAATTTAACAATTGTCCACCGAAGTGAGGAGGCGTTAGAGGAGGGCGTTTGCCAGATTAGCCAGGTCACTTCGTTCTCCTTTTTCAAGAGTGATATGGGCAAATAGAGGATTTGATTTGATACTCTCAATCAGATAAGACAGCCCATTACTCTGAGAATCAAGGTATGGTGTGTCGATTTGGTAGATATCCCCCATGAAAATGATTTTGGTTTCGTCTCCGGCTCTGGAGATAATGGTCTTAACTTCATGCGGAGTGAGATTTTGCGCTTCATCAACTATGAAGAAAACTTTTGACAAACTTCTTCCTCTAATATATGCCAGCGGTGCAATTGCGATCTTTTCGGATTCCAACATCTCATCGATCCTGTGCAGCTCCTTGCTTTTCTTTGCAAATTGGCCCTTAATGAACTTGAGGTTGTCCCATAAGGGCTGCATATAAGGATCAATTTTAGATTTGAGGCTCCCCGGCAGGTAACCCATATCTTTATTACTGAGAGGTATCGTCGGGCTGGTGATATATATTTGATGGTAGTTGCGTCGCTGTTCCAATGCGCAGGCTAAGGCAAGCAGGGTTTTTCCTGTCCCCGCCATACCCTGGATGGTAAGTAGTTTGATTTTCGGATCCATCAGGGCGTTTATTGCAAAACTTTGTTCATCATTGCGTGCGCGGATGCTATAAACTTCCTGCTTTTCAATCTTATTGATCTTCATGGATGCCTGATCATATTTTCCCAATACCGTTTTTCTGCCATTCTTAAAGATGAAGAAGTGGTTTGCTTTGATCTTTGGAAGTCCGGTCATACTCGCCGGAATGGATCCTTTCTTTTCGAGAGTCGTAAACAGTTTGGTATCCTTGGTAGTGATAATCGTTTTGCCCACACTCAGATTTTCAAGATCCTTTATCTTTCCCGTATCGTAGTCCTCTGCGTGGAGGTTTAGAGATTTAGCTTTGAGCCTTAGGCAGATATCTTTGGATACCAGGATCACCTTCTTTGATTTATTCTCTTGTTGAAGTGTAAGGGCAGTATTCAATATTTTATGGTCGTATTTATTATCTCCAAAAATCGTTTCCGCATCGAGTTTTGATTTTGCACTATGCATGACCACTTTGAACTTACCGCTGCCTGAGCCACTAAACGGAACCCAATCGTTTATAAGATTATCCTTCGCGATTTTATCAATGAAGCGAATAAAAGTGCGGGCTTCCAGGTTTCTGGTCTCGTTCCCGTTCTTAAACTTATCCAGTTCTTCCAAAACCTGAATGGGAATGACCACCTCATGGTCGCCAAAATTCCTGATTGCACTGTGATCGTAAAGGATGACAGAGGTGTCTATTACGTAAAGTTTTTCCTTCTTTTCTACCCGCAGATGAGCATGATCTGCGATAATCGTTTGCTTAACGGCCATTGGAACTCATTGAAGCGCTAAAATTAACGTGAGCGATGCAATAAGGGAAAATTACTTATTAACGAATACACATTTGGTTCTTGGGAATGTATATTGTGTGGGTTAAAGAGTGTGAGAGCGAGAATGGGATTGAGAATGAGAATGCATGGGTGGTGACTACGAGCATCTGCGATCCTACCGATGAAAGGACAAAAAGAGTAAAAACACAAAACGGGTATCTTCCCTTTCGAAAAGATCCCCGTTTTCAATTTAAATAAACCGTAGTTTACTTAAACCGCCAAGTTACTGTTATTATGACTGATTCTTTAATATTTAATTCTTTCGAACCAAACCTCTCCGAACCCCACCTTCTGAATTTCCACTCTTGCGAACTTCCATTCTTCCGGCGCGATTTTTCAAAACCTCAATTCATGAAATCGAATCCTTGCGAACCCAACTTTTTAGAACTTTTGGTTTTTCCAAGTCCGCCTTTTATCCCTCGCTTGGTAAACCAAATGTACATTGCCAATTCAGTTTTACCAAACTTTTTGAGGGATAGTTATCCACAATATATCAACAGGTTATCCACATAGTTATCCACATTATAAACCGAGTAATGAGCACGATTTTTGCCCAAGTTATTAGAGAAAGATCTTTGGTGTAAAGTCTTTATCATCAAGGAGTAATTAAAGAAAATAGATACCTCTGAGTAATTCATATGAATTAATTATTATATTGGAATTAACAAAATGTTTGCGGATATCAACAGTTTCCCCAAGAGCTGAAAAAAGTGAATGTTAATTAAAGCGGACATATTGTAATTTATATAAAATTAATTTTGGACGATGCAGGGTTTGGATACACCCAATATGGCTCAATATAATATTCACTGGTGAAACTGCAAGTCATAGTTGAGACTATAATAAATTGCAAGCCTCTCATCAATTGTATTGATTACGGTAACACTATAAATGGTAGGCTTGCCCTGTTGTAATTAAAGAACTATATAGAGCCGGTTAATCAGAATTAGGCAATTTTTTACGGTGGAGATGTTGGTGTGTCATAGTCTCCATCACATATACCTGGTGTCATGGCCCAGGTTAAGATCCGGACTGCTATTGGCAGTGATATCCAGGGGGTAAATGCTGTCTTTTGAATTTAAGGAATGCGCCGAACGATCCTTCTAACCTTCAAACTCGGTCTTCATTAATTAAATCCGCCTTTGTAACCCAATCAGGTTCAGGAATATGATCAGGAGAGATATATTCTTCATTTGATCAATTTTGAAAATCTGTTCGTAAATTACTTATGTTCATTTGAACTTAGGAAAACTTAAATTAGTCCTAAAACGTATACATGATTTGGAATTAATTAATCTTAATCATATATTTGCTTCAATAAAATATTTATTCTAACTAAACCAAAATAAAATGAAAAAACTAATCTTTGCTTTATTGTTAATGTTTGCAGTTAGCATTACAACTTCTAAAGCTCAAGTTGCAGACTTTACATTAACTACGACTAAGGGTGGTACTATAAACCTTTACACCTGGTTGATGGGCAACAACGCAGTTATCTGTGATTTCTTCTTTTTAAATTGCGGAAATTGTCAGTCATTTGCCAGTAAGTTGGACCAGATTTACAAAGATTACTACTCTAACATGTTCTATGTTAAGATGGTAAGTTTCGAAATTCAAGAAGCCTCTGATGCAGATATTGATCAGTGGAAAATAGATCATGGCGCAACCTACCCTGCATGTGGTGGAATTGAAGCCAGAAATTATTGGAGCTCAAGCTGGTTTGGCATTCTTGGAAGTGGTTTTGGCCAGGTTGCATTGATCATTCCAAATCCTTCTGATCCGGCTAACAGCACAATTGCTTTCACAGCTTCCGGTGGTGTTGGTGATAATGATGTACAAGAAATCAGAAATATTCTGTGGCAAAACGGTTTCTGGATGTTAGGTACAAAAGAACTGACTCCTGAGGAAGCAGGTGTTTCAACTTATCCTAATCCTGCAGCTGACTATTTCACAATTGGTTTTGATGAAACAATGCATGGCGATGTCGGTATTGAAGTATTCAATCTTAAAGGTGAAAGAGTTATAGCTCAGTTTATATCAGTTGATGGTGTTAATACAATTGATATTAATACTACCGGTTTATCTGATGGTCTTTATATGGTAAGGATTGATTCAGAAAACGGAACTGTTACATCCAAGCTCCAGGTAGTTAGATAAGAAATAGGTTAGAATAATTATTTATTCATTCCCACTCATGCTTATGTATGGGAGTGAACTTTTTAGTCAGGCTTGTTGAATAGTGTGGTTACTATTTAATTAGCCTGATTTTTTTACCCTGGTGCTAAGATGAAAATGCTTGTGGGCAGTAACTCCACATATGGATAAACTAATTATTACAACCTGATAGAATTGAAGATGCCCGGCAGCAAGATATTTATTGGATCATGATGGTATCCGAACTCTCGGAATACCCTCCAAAAATACCGAACCCGTTCTCAATATTATTGTAAACCTGTACCGGTTCAGAAAAGGGATCTGGTATCCTGGTACTAAATAACCCATAAGTCCTTTCATAGAGATAATACTGAGGACTCAGGCTTCTTAGAATAAAAATATAATGGATTGCCTTTGGTTTATTAACCCCCTCGAAAGAGTCCTGGAATGTAAAAGTAACTTCATAGGTCTGCCCATTGATAAGTTCGTCAGAGAGAATAATGGTTTCCCCATAACGAGTTTCAACATTAAGATCTGTGCTTTCCAGGAAGAGCGGCCGATTCATTAGATTCCAGGAGGTACTATCAAAGGAGTAAATCGTATCCACGCGAAAGGCAGCAATGACATAAGCATTTTCCTGATTTGCAGGATCGTCAAATACAATCGATGCCTCTGCATTTAGATAGCCAACAATTTCCCCCAGATGGCCGGTGTAAAAAGCGGAATCAGTCACTACCATGCTGATCGACGATATGGGAACAGCGACCGGTAATGAATCAGAAGCGAAGACAGATTCAAAACCCGGCGCGCTGACAGTAATGCTATATTTTTTTCCTATTATTGGCGTGTCTGTGAAGGATATGTAGAACCCATCAACAAAATAAGTGGGTTTGGTTAAAAGAACACCGTCTTCAAAAATTTTGACCACTGCATCTTCGACAGCACTAAGTGGTGCATTATCAATTACCGATAAACTCTTACTTATATGAACCGTCCAGAACTTTGTTTCACTAAATGAGCAATTTATGACCAACCTCGATTTATGCAAAGGAAAGTCGACAATATCCTCATTGGTTTCACAACCTATCATGGCAATAAAAAACAAGGACAAAACATATTTAAGAAGCTTCATCATCCTAGAATTTAAAGTTCAAACTCAGTGAAGGGATAAAAGGAAACAGGCTCACTCTCTTCAGGGCTTTATTGTCAAAAGCATCATATCCAAAATAATAATAGAGTGGATTTTTTCGATTGTAAAGATTGTACACGCCCATTATCATTTCACTATCCAGCTGTTTAAAGAGTAGAAACTTATACTTTGCGCTGAAGTCCATCCTATGATAACTCGCCATTCTATAATCGTTTTTGTTTTCGTAATACTCAACAGCACCATATAAACCATAGTAAGTGTCATTGGCGAACCCTGTATACGTAGCGATTGGCAAAGTAATCGCATTTCCGGTTCCGTACACCCATGTTCCTGCAATTGCCCATCGATCGTTGATCAAATGACTAAAAACAACTGAAATATCATGTCTGCGATCATATTTGTAAGGATATATTTTACCAAAATTTATATTGTCAAACTGTCTATTTGTCCAGGACAAGGTATAGCCTATCCATCCGGTTGTGTTCCCGGTTTTTTTCTGTAGAAAAAATTCTCCACCATACGACCATCCCTTTCCCACTTCCACCTTTGTATCCCACTCCTCATTATTGTTTAGAAAAGTCGCCCCATCACTATATTCAAGGATGTTATCCATGTTTTTATAATACCCCTCAATACTCAATTGAATATTCTTTTTAAATGTTTTGGCGATGCCTAATGCCACCTGCTGAGCGGATTGAGGTTTGATATTTTCAGTTGAGGGAACCCATAGATCTGTGGGAAGGCCGATACTTGTATTGGTCAGCAGGTGAATATACTGTTCCATGGTTGAGTAAGAAGCTTTGATGGCCCAACTTTTCCCGATCAGGTAACGCAAAGCTATTCTGGGTTGTAAGGACTGGTATAACTTACTGTTCACGTAGAATCCTGAGTAATGAACGCCCAGATTTCCTTTTAGACGTTTCGTGAATTTTATATCATCTTCTATATATGTTGAATACTCGGTGGCATAGACGTCTTCTGCGCCGGAGGTGCTATCAATATCTGTAATGCCCGGATTTTGGATTATCAACGTTGAAGCACCCGGTCGAAACGTATGGTATATACCATGTATACCAAATTTCAGATAATGTTTTGGGTTAGGTACGTAATCAAAATCTACCTTTCCCGCCCAGTCTTCTATCCCCGAAAGATATTTTAATGAAAAGATGTTTCTTGTCATGGCAGTATCAGTCACCACTTCTTCCCTATAATCACTAACTGAGAAATTATATCTACTATATGTTATACCCGTATTGCTGAATAATTTTTTGTTTATTTTATGGTTCCATCTTAATGCGGAGGTTACATTTCCCCAACCCATTTCTTGTTCCAGTTTATTTTCATACAAGACACCATCGTAGAGATAAGGATTTTGTCTCAGTCGAAAGTAGAACTTATCGTCACCCGTATAAAGACTAAGATAGAGTCTGTCTTTGTCTGAGAACTTGTAATTTATTTTTGCATTAAGATCATAAAAATAATAACCTGCTTTTGTACCCGAACCCTGGTTTAAGGCATATCTTATGAAGGGTTGAAGCAACACATCGATATAGGTTCTTCTGGCAGAAACAATGAATGAGCTTTTGTCTTTGATGATCGGCCCTTCCAGGGTAAGTTTTGATGCAACAATTCCTATTGAACCGGAACCCTGGTATTTCTTCATGTTTCCTTCCTTGAGGTTAATATCGATCACCGAGGACAGTCTCCCACCATACCTGGCCGGAAATCCGCCTTTAATTAATTCCACACTGTTTATGGCATCCGCATTGAAGACAGAAAAGAATCCGAAAAGATGGTTAGCATTATAGACAGGTGTTCCATCCAGCAATATCAGGTTTTGATCAGGTCCACCGCCCCTGACATAAAAACCGCTTGTTCCTTCCACTCCCGATTGCACTCCGGGTAATAATTGCAACGCTTTGAGTACATCCACTTCACCTAATAATGCCGGTAATGCTTTGATTTGCTCAACAGGAATCTTGATGGTACTCATTGTGCTTTGTTGTTCGATCCGTTCGTAATCATCGACATTGATCTCTACTTCTGTTAGATCGAGAGATGGTTCCATTTCAATATTAAGCACTATGTCTTTATGTAAATGAAACCGTTTAAGGACAGCCGAGTAGCCTACAAAATGGAAAATGATATTTACGGAATCCTCGGGCAAGGTCAGGCTATAAAACCCATAGGTATTTGAGGTAGTCCCTTGACCGGCATTCTTTTCAAAGATTGCGGTACCGATCAATTTCTCACCGGTGTTGCGATCCACAACGTACCCGCTTATCGTATATTTTTGCGCGGAGGCGGAAAGAATGAAAAGAGTAAAAACAAGAAGAAGTTGAACATTCATATTAATCATGCAATATGATTGAGATATGTGTGTCGCAAAGATATTGAATAATTACAGCGTAGTAACGGGGATAGTGCGGTTATATTATTACTGCACGGAAAAATGGTGTGAGGACAGCAAGTACCTGAGGTGAGAATTTAGAAGTTCTGTATGAACAGTATCAAGGGTAAACCAGCCAAAGTACTACGAATTCCCCCAGCAGATTACCATCCATATCGAATTCTTGTGCGATCGGTGCAATAGCGACAACTTTGTTTAAGAGTTTATTCTCTTTTTTATCCCAATACCAATCCTGGATAATGCGCAGTTTCTTTACCGATTCAATGATGTTCCATTCCACCACATCCATAATGTAGTCGTCTGCAGCAGGACTGAAAAATTCGGTGGTATCATGACGCATCAGGAGATTGTCTAAACCGTCAAGTTCTACCAACTGAGGTGGTTCATGTTTAAAATATTGAGCTCTATAGATCTTCACCTTGGAGAGCAACGCTCTATCCAAGATAAGATCTTTCAGCTCCATATCGCCTAGGTTGATCTCCGGAAAAAGAAAGTTCATGGCACCATCCATGGTCATATCCATGGTTCTTACCGTCCTCTTGGACCATTCTATGTTTGCTTCCTCGTCTGAATACCTGGTCATCTTCTCTTTGACAAAGTACTCATCATCAGGTATTTCATTTTGACCGAAAGCAGCGATTCCCCCAATCATTAAAAAGCATATGGAAATTATCTTCTTCATTTTAATCTTGTAAATCGAAACGGATCCATAATAAGGGCTTCTCCCCTGTTAGATTACCATCCAAATCATATTCTTCTATAACCGGCGCAATGGCAACCACCTCAGAATGCAATATTCCTTTCTTGCCATCCCATAACCAGTCTTCGATGATAATGTACATGATGGTGTTCAATAAGGTAAACATAGAGGCAACTTCCATTATATATTCTCCGCTTATCGGGTCCATGAACTCCACTGTATCGTTCCTAATAATTATATTTTCTACTTCCTGAACGTTAAGGATAGTCTTCCCATCCTTTGGGTCAGCGATCTTCAATGTTCCCGCCTTGATCTTTTCATGTAATAATTCACCAAAAAATTTATTATAATGTTCCAATGGAAAAAACGGAAAATAAACCCATTCTTCAATCATCTGATGATGGAGACCATTTTCTTGATTGAAAGGATGATCCCAAGTATTCAATTTGTCTTCCAACGTCATGATGCGAATGGTTCGATTCGCCCAGAGAACATCTTTGCCCAGCTTTGTAAGAGGAATATTATTGTCGGAGATCTCTTTGGCGTATTTATAGAGTTCTTCGTCCTGGGCCTTTGCAGGAATGAAAAGGGTCATTAAAAACAGAATAGTGAATAATAGTTTCATGTGAAATCTGGTACCAAAGGTAAAGACTACTATTAAGTAACGATAGGAAACTACCATTTAATATTCAACAACTTACAAACATCAGACCAAACAAGTATGGAAAAAACAAAGCAAACTATAGTCTAATAATTTTTCCTGATGCAATACGTGTAGAACCGGTACTTAGCTCATAGAAATAAATTCCTGTCTGCAGGTCTATTCCGTTAAGCTCGAATCGGATAGCATTCCCATTAAAATTCTCTGAGGTATATGTTATACCTACCTGCTTTCCGATGATATTAAAAAGTTTCAAATTGAGGTCTTCACTTACAGCGCCTAAATAAATCTCAATAATGGTTGACTTATGAAACGGATTTGGGAATATTTGAATTTCCACCCGATTAATTGTCATTTCCGGATAAGTACTTTGAACATTCAGACAACCGGAATTAGAATTTGCCGCGGCATTAGCCAAGAACGGTGAATAATCTATAGCTCCAATTACAGTATAATCATCCTTGTAATCATAAATCGATGAATCAATCTGAGCATTACTTAAGTTTCCCCAATAATTATTTGAGAGATCTAACAGCAATGAATCCCCTAATGGGAAATTGCAATCGCCTTTTAATACTTTAACATTATAATCTTTGAAGCTCAGAAAATTATTATCAACGATCTCAACATCAGATTCACAATTCATAAGGATGCCAATATCATTATCTTCAAAGCTGTTATTTGAAATAACTAAATTGCCAACCGGATAACGCTCTTCTGATATTGCCACTTCTAACTCCTGAAACGTGTTGTTTCTTATATAACTTGTTGTATCTGCTCCATTATACCACCCAGAGGACCAGGCAAGTAGTCCTTCCGTTACCGCGCTAAAATTTATTGTTGTGTCAACCACACAGTTATTTTCAAAGGTAAATATTCCTTCAAGGTATATGGTATAAAGACTATTGTTGAAATTATTACCCCTAATAAGCATTCTCCCTTTTGAACTGAGTCCGCGGAAGGAGCACTCATTAAGAATATTATTTATTATTCGAGATTCATTTATTTCAGGATTTGAGGGAATAATTATTGATGAAAGCAAGAGCAGATCTGAGTGAAGTAAGAAGCAATCAGATATTTCAATGCCTCTATTCTTTATTTCGATACTAACGTCTTCAAAATCGCAATATGACAACAAACAACCTGTTCCTGTTGCTGAATCAAATTTAGCGGCATTTATGGTAATTAATAGTTTTGCAGGATTGGTAAACTGAATATCGTCACCCACAAAATTGACAGGATCACTTGATGTTCCAATTGCCCTCAGAATTCCTTCAACTTGTATAGTGGTACCTGCGCTCAAATCAACCGTCACGCCAGGCTGAATCTCCAACAATATTCCTGAGTCTACAAGAATGTTATTGGTGACCGTGTAAGGGCTACCGGTAAGGTTCCACATGGTATTGGCCGTAATTAATCCACCAACGTTAGTTTGAGATACGGCTGACAATGTGAGAAATGAAATAATTGTAAGTAATGTAAAGCAGCTCATGAAGTGTTTCATACTGTTAGGTTTAAATGTCCAAACGATGGAGTGTAATTCTCGTTGTGGTACCGGTGAATAAGCTATATGATCGAACGATTTTTTAATATACGATTTATTTCTGCCGAAGTAAAATTTTAACCTTTCTTCATCCTAATCTGTATAATAAAAGAGGAAAGCAAGGTCAATCCCCCCACGGCCATGATCGTGGTAGTTATTGAAAAGTTATCGGCAAGTATTCCCGAGGCAAAAGCACCAATGGCGTAACCCCCGTCCCTCCAAAACCGCCAAATACCTAAACTCTCGGCTCTCTGAATTGGATGAGAGCGTTCGGCCACAGCCGCTAGAAATGTTGGGTATACGATAGCCTTTCCTATCCCGAAGAAAACCGATAGAATGATAAAATGTGTGTAGGTTGCGGCATTTGCAAAGATCACCAGAATAATTGCCTGAAGCAGCATACCCAAAACTAACATCTTCTTCTTATCAAGTTTATCTGCCGCCTTGCCGGTGATCAACTGCCCAAGCCCCCACACAATAGGGTACACGGCCAGTATGATTCCCAACTCGCTCAAGGAAAACCCCTTTATTGCTAAATAGATAGGAAATAATCCCCAAACCATCGCATCATTAAAATTGTTGACCAATCCTGCCTGGGTTACTGCACTTAGATCCTTATTGATAAAGGTTGTATGAAGAAATACAGATCCTTTTTCAGGTTCTTTTTCGGAGAGAGTCGCTTCATTTTTAACATGAGCTGCGGTGTCTTTTATTAGAAATATACTCATGAGTAAACCCAGTATGGCAACCACTATCCCTGCGTAAAAGGGGTAAGGCCGTAAGCCATACTGCTGGGCAATATAAGCTGTTGCAAAAGCCATTAATCCTACAGAAGTATAGCCGGCAAACTCATTCCACCCCACTGCCATCCCACGGCTTTTTTCCCCGGCCAAGTCGATCTTCATAACCAACGTGCTTGACCATGTCAATCCCTGGCTTATGCCTAAGAGGATGTTACAGGCAATGATCCAGTTCCAATGGTCCGCATAGATCAGGATGATGGGAACAGGTATGGCAAATAGCCACCCGAGACTCAGAAGGTTTTTTCTTCCCACTCTATTGGCGAGTGCTCCCGAGAAGTAGTTGGAAATTGCCTTAGCTATCCCGAACACAATAATGAAGGAAATGATAGCTGTTTTAGCTTCAATTTGAAATTCCCCTTCGGCTATCCTCGGAATGATCGTCCGTTCCATTCCTATCATTGCTCCAACAAAACCGTTACAGATAACCAGGAGAATGAATTGCTTTAAATTTTGTTTGAGTCCGAGTTCGGTCATTTCCGCAGAATTGTTGCAATATTATTTATAATTTTGCCAATCCTACATTTTTAAACTAAAATAGCTACAATATGCCCACAAGAACAGGAAATGCACAATGGAATGGTGGCCTCAAAGACGGTAATGGTACCGTGAGCACACCAAATAATTTTATTAATGGTCAATATTCCTTCAGCTCCAGATTTGAGGAGGGTGACGGAACTAACCCCGAGGAGTTGCTTGCAACAGCCCATGCCGCTTGTTTCTCAATGGCCTTTTCAGGCGGATTGGAAGCTGCAGGTTTTACCGCCGTTAGCGTGCGCACCGAAGCCAAGGTTCATATTGAGAAAGGTGAAGCAGGATTCTCTATCACAAAGATCGATTTGATCACAAATGCGGAGGTACCGGGAATTGAAGAAGCACAGTTTCAGGAAATTGCTGAAGAGAAAAAGAAGGGTTGCCCTGTATCCCAGGCGTTAGCTAGCGTAGAAATGACCTTGGCAGCTACCCTTAACGCCTGATTATCAGTCGTTTACATAGGTTTATTTAAACTAAAAAACGACTTATTAAGGTCATTTTGGTGATCTAAATCTAGTAAGAATTGGTACTATTTTTGGTATTGAAGCGTGAATTTACACCTTCAACGAATTCATGAAAATCGCAGCCACGCCGTGTTCATATAATTTTGTGGTCAGAAACCAAAACATTCATAAATTTGTTGCGTTATTAAGTCAATTCTATGATCCGAATGCTTAGGAAAATCCTCATTCTTACGATTTCAATAATTCTGCTGGTAAACACGACCTCTCTCGCAGGGAAATCGGGTTATAAGATCAAGGTGACCATCGCCGGCGTATCCAACCAGGAAGGCTATCTCGCCTATTATTATGGAGATAAGCAATACATAAAGGATACAGTCATGTTTGATAAGAACGGTGTCTGTGTATTTAAAGGAAAAGAACCGTTACCCGGGGGTATTTATCTCGTGGTTGTTTCTCCTTCAAATAATTATTTCGAGATGGTAGTAGGCGACGAACAGTTTTTCTCTCTTGAAACTGATTTTTCGAACATGGTAGAGCATATGAAGATCACGGGTTCGAAGGAGAATGAGTTGTTCTATCATTATGTGGGTTTTGTTGCAGATAAGAAGAAGAAATCTGACCTCCTACAATCGCAATTAAAGAACATTGAATTCAGTAAGGATTCGATCAAGGGATTTTCTGCTGATGACTCCTTACTCATGAAGGATATCAGAAAGCAAATAGGTGAATTGGATGGAGAAGTTAAAGCTTATATGGAATCAGTGGTGTATGATAATCCCGGTATGTTTTATCCAAAGGTTTTGAAATCCATGCTTGACCCGGTTACTCCGGATGCTCCTATGGATGAAGCGGGAAATATTGATTCAACGTTCAGGTACATATATTACAAGAAGCATTATTGGGATAATATTGATCTTTCGGATGAACGTATGATTCGCACTCCGGTGTATCATAACAAACTCAAGAAGTATATAAAGGAAGTCACTCTTCAACATTATGATTCTTTAATAGTAGAATCAGATTTCTTGTTACAAGCAAGCATGGAAGCTAAAGAGCTTTTTAAATATACCTTGGTTTATTTGCTGAATTATCATGCCAAATCCAAGATCATGGGTCTGGATGGAGTTTATGTTCATCTGGTTGAAAATTATTACATGAAGGGTCATGCAGACTGGGTGAGCGAGGCGCAAATGCTGCGGATCACGACCAGGGCAATGAAGTTAAAACCCATTCTGATTGGAAAGATTGCACCGAATCTGGAGTTGGCGGATATGAATGGCAAATTCCACAATCTCCATAAGACAGAGGCAAAATTTACTATTCTGGCGTTCTGGGACCCTGATTGTGGTCATTGCAAAAAACAAATACCGAAACTAAAGAAACTGGGTGATAAATTAAAAGGAGAGGATGTCAAGGTGTTTGCGGTATGCACCGAAGTCGAGGTGAAGAAATGGGAGAAATTTATTAAAGAACATGACCTGAATTTTATTAACGTGGCAGACCCCTACTTTAGGAGCAATATGAGAAGCGATTACGATTTGACCAATACGCCTGTCCTTTTTCTGTTAGACCGGAAAAAAGAGATTATTGCAAAACGGGTTAGTGTTTCTCAGTTGGATAGCATTATAGAAAGGTTGCTTAAATTCAATTAACATGAAAAAGTACCTGTTGATTTTACTTTGTTTGGCTACCTTTGGATTAACGGCCTGCTCCCAGGTGACGAATGATCAGCAGACAACAGAAGTCAGTAAAGAAGTAAACGAAATGGAAGATAAAGTAGTTAAGACTGAAGAAGAATGGAAGGAAGAGTTGACCGATGAAGAATTTCGGGTATTACGTCTCAAAGGTACGGAAATGGCTTTTACCGGTGAGTTTGAGAAACATAAAGAGGACGGAATTTATGTGTGTGGCGGCTGCGGAAACAAACTCTTCACGTCGGAAACAAAATATGATTCACACTGCGGCTGGCCAAGTTTCTTTGAACCGGTATCGGAAAACAGCATTGTTGAAACCGAAGATAATACGCTTGGCAAGCGCCGGATTGAGATTACCTGCGCCAAATGTGGTGGGCACCTGGGACATGTATTTAACGATGGCCCGCAACCAACCGGATTAAGATATTGCATCAATTCCATTTCCCTTGATTTTGATAAGGAGGAGAAAGCAAAAGAAGAAGCAAAGGAAAAAAAGGAATAGCATAATGGCCCCAACCATAACACCTTAACAGGCTCCGAATTGAAATCCCCTGCCAAAAAATCTCCATCAATAAAGCTTAAGAACGAAGATGGAACAACATATGATGTTCCTGAGAAGGGTTCACTTGGACTTCTGGCCCTTGGTGCAGTCGGACTGGCTGCTTGGAGACGGAAAAGAAAGGTTGTTCCGGTTCCCATTCCCAGAAAAAAATCACCGGAGAAAAAGAAAAAATAGCGCAATTATGCGGATTAGGGTACAATATTATTAAATCTGATCGATGGGCAAAAGGTTAGCAAAGAAACTTTTACTTGTTGGTTGGGATGCCGCCGATTGGAAGATCATCAATCCTCTGATGGATGCCGGAAAGATGCCGGCCCTGGAGAGTTTGGTTAACGAGGGTGTGATGGGTAACCTGGCCACTCTTGACCCTCCCCTTTCCCCGATGCTGTGGACCAGCATCGCCACCGGTAAAACCGCCGACAAACATGGGGTATTGGGATTCACTGAACCTGATCCAAAAAGTGGCGGAATCAGGCCGGTTATGTCGACTTCCAGAAAAGTAAAAGCTATGTGGAATGTCATGACCCAGCATGGCATGAAGACACATGTTGTGGGATGGTGGCCCAGTCACCCTGCAGAACCTATTAACGGAATTTCAATTTCCAATTTTTACCAAAGAGCCAACGCTCCTATCAATAAGCCCTGGCCAATGATGGAGGGTACCGTTCATCCGAAGGATAAAGAGGAGTTATTTAAAACATTACGGATTCACCCTGATGAGCTGACGGAAGCACATATATTACCCTTTGTACCGAAGGCAGGAAAAATTGATCAGGATAAGGATCTTCGGATCGGAGCGCTTTCGAAAATACTGGCCGATTGCTCCACCATTCATTCAGCCGGAACATGGATAATAGAAAATGAAGAATGGGATCTGATGGCGATCTATTATGATGCGATTGATCATTTTTGCCATGCCTTTATGAAGTTTCACCCGCCACAATTAAGGGGTGTTCCGGATGACCTGTTTGAGTATTATAAAGATGTAGTGACAGGAGGATATCTTTTCCATGATATGATGCTTGCCCGGCTTATTCAACTTGCCGGGCCCGATACAACTATCATGCTTATCTCCGATCATGGATTTCATTCTGATCATTTGCGGCCTCTTGCTTTACCAAAGGAACCTGCAGCGCCGGCACTGGAACATAGTCCCTACGGGATTATTTGCATGAAAGGGCCCGGGATTAAAAAGGATGAGCGTATCTATGGCGCATCTGTTCTGGATATTACCCCAACCGTTTACACTTTATTTGGATTACCTGTCGCGGAAGATATGGACGGACATGCCCTTGTGAGTGCATTCAACAAGGAAATATTACCTGAATCAATACCCAGTTGGGATGATATTCCGGGTGAGGATGGAAGGCATAAACAAGAAAATGGTACCGGTAGTACAAATACTGAAGAAGTGTTGGATCAGTTGGTTGACCTTGGATACATCGATAAGCCGGATAAAGACAAGAAGAAGGCACTGAAAGTTACTGTGGATGAGTCGCAATACAACCTGGCCAGAGTGTATATTAATACTCAACGATATAAGGAAGCAGTACCAATCCTTGAAAAATTATTTGATGAAAATAAAAAGGAACAAAGATTCGGACTCCGCCTTGCTACCTGTTACCAAAATCTGAACAGGCTAGCTGATTGCAGGGCCACAATCAGTAAGATCAGAAGGAAAACCAAGAAACGGGCGCCTGCCTTGGATCTTATGGAGGGCTCATTGCTTTTGGGAGAAAATAAACCGCTCAAGGCTTTGGAGTACTTTAAGAAAGCGGAGAAATATGCTCCGGCATTACCCAACTTGTATTTGCAGTTAGGGAGAGGATTCTCACAGTTGAAAAAATGGGCGGATGCGGAAAGGGCGTATAAAAAGGCGCTGATCATAGACGGGGATAATTCTCAGGCACATCATGGATTGGCTGTCACCTACCTCCGTCGGAATAAATATGAAGAAGCGATAGATGGATTACTTACAGCCGTAGGTTTGATCTATCATTTTCCATTCGCTCACTATCATCTGGGTGAAACATTATTTAAAATGGGTGAATTTGAGCGAGCGGCAGAAGCATTTGAGGTTTGCTTGACCATGTCTCCGAATATTAACAAGGCAAGGCATTGGCTGTTGGAGATATATAGCGAGATGCTCAAGCAACCTGAAAAGGTAAAAATTCATGAGGATTATCTTGAGGCATTGGATATAGGAACTGTATATGTTGTTTCCGGGTTACCCCGCTCAGGTACATCCATGATGATGCAAATGCTGGAAACAGGGGGTTTAGAGATTTTTCAAGATGGTAAGCGGAAAGCTGATTCCAACAATCCCAGGGGATATTATGAACACGAGAAGGTAAAGGGCCTTATGCGAGATAGATCATGGGTAAAAGATGCCGAGGATAAGGTTGTCAAGGTCATCTCGCAACTTTTAATGCAACTACCGCCAAAATTCAAGTATAAGGTCATCTTTATGGAACGTGACATATACGAGGTGGTGAGTTCTCAGGTTAGGATGATTGAAAAAATTAAAAAGAAAAAAACAAAAACTTATCCTTTAGGACTCGAAATGGCATATCGAAAGAACGTAGAAAAAATAAAAGAATGGTCAATCAAACAGCCTAACATGGAGATTTTATATGTTAAGTACACGGACGTATTGGATAAGCCCCTGCAACAGTCAAGACGCATCAATGAATTCCTCGGTGGCGAATTGAACGCACATGCCATGTCAAAAGTGGTGGACAAGAAATTATACAGATCAAAAAATAAAAGTGCATAACAAAATTTAATTTTAAATGTTATATGTCTTAAATTGCATCAACTATTTATCTTATTTGAAAAACTCAATGTTATGAAAATTAAAAAGTTAAAACCGATACTCAAAACTAAGTTGGCAGCTTATTCTTCTATCGCGGGTGCCTTGATCGCCGTATCAGGTTCAGCTGAAGCCAAAGTGGTGTATACCGACATTAACCCGGATCTTACTTTTAATACAAACCTTGATACCTTCAAATTGGATTTAGACAATAATGCAGTATTGGATTTTATGATTAACCTTAAAATCAATTCTGCTGCTGGGTTTTTTGGCAATTCTGTGACTGCATCTCCGCTAGCTGCCAATGCTATTAATGCTTCTACCACTACCATTACCATAAGCACAAAAGTGTATGTGAGGAAAACTCCTTATGCCATGATCGCTAATGATCCGATTGGTTCTGCCCAAATGTGGCAAACCGCTGCATCTCAATTTTTAGCGCTCAGCTTTAAGGTTCCTCTTAACTTCGGAACTGCGGGTAACTGGCCGGGAGCAACGGATAAATATTTAGGTTTAAAATTTGATATAGGTGGACAAACACATTATGGGTGGGCCAGGTTAACCATTAGTGCTACGGCAATCTCATTTACCATAAAGGATTATGCATATGAGGATATTGCAGATACTGTAATCCTCGCCGGTGATACCGGTGCTTTAACTTCGGTAAGTCTTCCGAAAATCGAAGAGTTGGTGTCGGCCTATAGTTTCGGTAATAGGATCTTTTTGAATCTTGCTGCTGTTGAGGGAAACAGAAGTGTTGAAGTATTTGACATTAAGGGAAGGCAGGTTTATAGAAATGACAAGATAAGTTCAGATGAGATCATTACCATTGATGATGCAAATGGCGGATTATATATTGTGAAGGTTACTTTGAATGGCAGTGTCCTGACAAGAAAATTATTTCTTAAATCTTAACAATTAATTGAAAACTGATAAAAGAGGCGACGTGGTTTTATTCACTCGCCTCTTTTTTTTATCTTAAGCCATGATTAAACTTGGTTTGAGTAAAAAAAATTCAATCACGCCTCTACTTAAGAAGCTAAATTCCTACTCGCTTATCGCCGGGGCGGTTTTAGGAATTAGTACTACTGCCGGTGCAAAAATAATTTATACCGATATAAATCCCGACCAGAGTTATAAATTCAATCTGGATACCTTCAAACTTAATGTAGACAATTTTGGCAGTATCGACTTCTTATTCTTGTTATCGACTTTTGTTGTTACCGCCAATTATCTCAACTCCTTTATAGCTATTCCCACAGGCGCAAATTCTATTAATGGTTCTACGGCACTGGTAAGTTCTTCGATACGTGAAGTTCCCTATGCCATGAAAGCGGGCTCCACGATAGGATCAGGTCAAAACTGGCAGAATAATAGCCCCAACTCATGGCAATGAAGTTTCATATTGTTTCGCAAATTTCAAGCGGAGGAAATTGGCTTGGTGCAACAGATAAGTATGTAGGTCTGAAATTCAATATTAGTGGTAAGAACCATTATGGTTGGGTCAGGTTTACGGTTGCTGCTGATGCAGGTGCATTTACTGTCAAGGATTATGCTTATGAAAGTATAGCAGATTCCGCAATCACTGCAGGTGATACTGCAGTTCTAACGTCTTTAAAACCGGTCGCGAAGCAAAATATTTCTGTTTATAGCTTTGGAAATAAAGTTCATATTAATCTGGCAGATCAAAATTCATTCAACTCTAACTTGGAGATTATTGACCTGGACGGCAAACAGGTTTATACGGGGAAACTCAGACAGCGGGATAATTTGATTCAGGTAGATGGAATTGTGACAGGAATATATTTGGTTAGAATTGAATCAGCCGAAGGAACCTTTGTCAAGAGGTTGTTTTTGCAGGCGATTAAGTGAAGTAAAACCGTTTGTTGACATTCAATTCATAACCTTAGATGAATTCAATTAAAACCTTCTTTTACTCCGTGCTTTAGCAGGGAGTAAGAGTGTCAAAATCGTTTTTAAATATTGAATATCCCCGATGATTATTCGGATTGATAATGTTCAATTGTAAGCCTATTATTGATCATCGACGAATTAAATTGCTGAATTACCGCCAACATGTAATCTAACATTCGATTGTATGCTTCGGGTTGGCTGCTCTTCAAGTTATTTTTTAAGGATTCGTCCTGCACCCAATTATAAAGTTTGGCGCCGCCTTTGTTATATAGCTTCAGACAATATTGATCTTTAATTAACGTCTGATACGCAATGTTAGAGTGAAAAGCCGTATGAAATTCTTCCGATCTGAATAAACTGGTGCCAAAAGAGCAGAAAGGCAGGTCTGTCGACAAGTAATCCATAATACCCGGTAAAATATCCACCTGCTGCACCGTGAAATCCACATGTTCACCCCAATCCGTACCGGGTTTATATATAATTAGAGGGATTTCAAACTGCTGTAATGAATTCCTTATATCTCCTCTTAGCTCCGCTCCCCTATGATCGGAAGTGATTATGAATAGCGTATTGTTAAACCAGGGTTGCTTTGACGCAAGTCGAAAGAATTGCCTTAACGCGTGATCTGAATAAAGCATTGCTTTTCTTGCCTTATTGGATTCAAATGATACCTTTTCTTCAAATGCCTTTGGAATATTATACGGGTGATGCGAGGTAAGCGAAAACAATCCTACACAAAATGGCTCGGGCAACTTGCTCATTTCCTTTGCGGTGAAATTGAAAAAAGGGCCGTCATAGATTCCCCACGCCCCGTCAAAATCTGAATCATTATTGTACTCGTCCTTTCCAAAGTAAAGATCAAAGCCTGCTGCCTTGGTAAATATGTCGAGCTTGAAGGTACCATTCATACCTCCGTGAAAGAAGGCGTTAGTGTACCCTACTTTGTTTAAGAGTCCGGCAATTCCGTCGATCCTGTTTGTCTGGTAGAGTGAACTAATAAAGTAATCCACGCCAAGCGCTGGGATAGAAGCAATAATTGCAGGTATACCATCAACTGAGCAGTATCCATTTGCATACATCTGATCATAAAC
>JACZTA010000251.1 GCA_022573915.1 Bacteroidota bacterium
TCCTTCTGTCCGGCAATCTGCTCGAAGCTTTCAAAACGCAATTCGCTACCCACAGCTATCGTCATGTTATCGATGGTTTTTACGAGATCCGCATTAAACGTGGCCTGTCCAGCGAATAGAGCACCTGTAAAAAAACTTGTTGGTGAATCAGGACCCATGCTTGGATTAACCGTATTTCTATTATAAAAATCGACTCTATTGCTGCCATACCCGCCACTAATATCCAAACTCAAGTCATCTGCTAATTGACCTTTTACGCCAGAAACAAATTGTAAATCTGTTAGATTGGTTGGCGTTTCCGGATTGAATCCGTCAGGAAATATTTCCAGCACACGCCGGTCTTTTCTAGCCGCTGCACGCGTAAAAATACCGCCAATGACTCGTTTAAACGTAAGACCACCAAATGTATAAAAGTTCCAATTCTCATCTATTGGGTTTCCTGCATTAATAAAGAAAGCGGTATTGGTATTTTCAGCAGAACCAAGAACCGCTCTATCCAAATCTATCCCATTGAGTTCGCGCAGGCGCGCATCTTCGACCTCGTCACTTGTGTAATAACCACCTGAATGAGTATAGGTACCGGAACGGTCATATGCGTTAGTACGTTGGATATGCAAGGTTGTATTAATAAATCCATCGTTTCCATATGGTAAACCGAAATTCAGATCTGCACTAACGGTCTCGCCATCTTTAATATTTTCGGACTCGCTGTACGTAGTTGGTTCATCAGGGTCGGAATATCCTGTTCCGGTATAGACTCTAAATGACCCCCCGGATGAAGCATTTTTCAACTGCATATTGATAACTCCGGCAATTGCATCAGATCCGTATTGTGCGGCAGCTCCATCACGAAGCACCTCAACCCGACTTATAGCGGCCGCAGGGATAGCATTGATGTCGGTTCCAACCAATCCATGACCATGGCCTTCATTGAGGTTGAAAAAAGCAAACTTGTGGCGACGCTTACCATTGACAAGTATCAAGGTTTGGTCCTGTCCCAATCCACGCAATGTGGCAGGATCCACCAAGGGAGCTAAGTCATTTATTCCAAACTTGACAGAATTAAATGAAGGAGCAACATAATGGAGGGCTTGCCCCAAATCTATATGTCCTGTATCCCGAATTTCTTTTATCCTTATTGCATCAACTGGTACAGGTCGTTCTAGATTGGAGCGCGGCTTACCTCGAGATCCTACGACTACCAATGATTCAAGTTCCAAAGCGGTAATTCTTAATCGAATGGTTGAGAGACCAGGATCTACTACAACTTCCTGAGTCTCGTAACCCAAATAAGAGACGACCAAAACTTCTCCTTCCGACGCCTCAATCGAGAATCTACCATTCGAGGCAGTAGTTGTACCTCTGCTCGTGCCTTTTACAACAATGTTAGTTCCTAGGAGAGGCTCTCCTGTTTCTTCATCAACGACCGTTATTGTATATTTTACTTCCTGTCCTTGCGCCGAACCAGCGGTGACTGTCAGTAACATTAAGATAGCAGTCAGCACGATGGTTAGACTGATTTGTGAATTTTGCTTGATAACCATAATTGTGAGTCCTCCTCATTATAAGATTATATACTTACCTAATAAATTCAAATTAGTAAAGAATCTAGCAGGGCTGATCTTTCTCCGCTGCATTCCTTACAAACGGCGCAATAACTATGCCACGTTTTCACATTATAAGATTACAAATCATATAAGATGTTGATTTTTTAGGAACTTATACTCAATCAAAATTGTTTTCCAAGAAACTCTCGAGAATGAATTTCCCACGGAAGTCGTGGGAATCGTGGGATTAGAGTGTAGGATTTACTTGAGGATTATTTTCATAATGATTAATCGCTTGATCGACGAAGGAATAGTATTCTTTAGGGAGGTTTTTGTACAGAGATTTCTTTTGATCAGAATTTTCTTTCCTAGTCAAATTCTTGATATAAGCCTCGATTTTTTGTCTGATAATAATTTGGTATCCTGTACGTTTTTCCTCGCCAGTCAGGATCCTGGATGCCTCATCGATATTCCATTCCGTATGAGCCAGTGCCTTCAAACATATCCCACGCAGATGATGAGAAAGCGTTCGGGATCCTTGCTTAAAGCCTAATTCCTCTTCACTGATCTTAATGCGAAACTTGTTTTTGTGCAAGGTTGTTAATTCTCTTATCTCTTTCTCATTGAAAATGTTTGGGGGAAAAGCTACTTTAACGATAGAATGATTTTTCACTTTTCCAAGGCCGGGGAGGTGTTTTTCGGATAGCGTCATATCTCCCTGAATACGCGCATTTTCGCATGCTAATTCAATCAAGACCTTTAATTCTGCAATATTCCCCTCAACGTAGTCATGGTTCATCAAAACAGAAAGCGCGTCATCAGACATATGTAATTTTGTACTAAATCGTTTACCGTAATTGTTCAAGAAATGTTTCGCCAATAGAGGAATATCTGATTTACGCTCGCGCAGTGTCGGAATTTCGATTTTAATATAACTTCCCCCGATACGCCTGAAGAGGTCTTTCCGAAACGCTCCCTCTTTTACTCGTTGTTCCAGGTCAACATTAGAGGCAAACAAGAACTTTACATCAGCCGTGATGTTTCTGAGTTTACCCGCTGCCGGGTGGAAAGATAGCCCATCTAATACCCGCAACAGATGAGCCTGAGTCTCCAATGGCAGGGCATCCAGATCATCGATGAATAAGGTACCGGAATTACATTGTTCAATAATACCCTTTTGCCCATTCTTACTAATTCCGCGAATACCATGACCTTGTCCGTAACCAAACAGCTTTCCTAAAATGATCATTGGGTCTGCGGCGGCAAATTCTGAGGCTGCAAAAGTCTGAAAGGTTTTATCGCGGCGAGGACTCAACATATGTATTACGCTTGCTAAAGCAGACTTCCCAACTCCAGATTCACCATATATCCACGAAGGAAAGGTCATTTGGCTTTGTGGCACGATTTGGCGAAGTACTCTCAGAAATTGCGGACTATTGCCAATACAAATTCTTTCACGAATTTCTTTGAGTTCAGGGTATTGCTTTTCGTAAGATTCTATCTTTTCATCTAATACACTATCCGATTCAATTTCATATTCGCGCTTCCAGTAAGAATCCAACTCTTTCTTGGTTGCAGCAAGTTTAGTATTTACAATTTCCAGGTCTTTTATATCTTGATTAATTCTTTGATCTTTTTCCATCAATTCGTTGGTTAACCTTTTAACACCGGATGATAATTCAGTGATTTCTTTGATCGGACTCTGAATATCTGGAACGATATAACTCTTCTGACCAATTTCGACAAGTGAATCGTTTAATTTTCGCATCGATTTTGACATGTTTCTGGCAATAACGAACGAACAAAATACTATCGCTATGGATATGAGCGAGGCAATAAGAATCATACGAGATTTGGTATCTTCACTCATCTGCTCGATTACTGCTGTAAATGTGTTAGTTTTAGTTAAAACATTTTCCGATGCGGTTCCAATCACAACTCCGCCAAAAATACCGTATTTGCTATAATCTCCTGTATCGTAGAATATGGGTGAGAATACACGAGTACGTAGCAAACCTTCTGATTCACCTACAATTCCTAAAGACTTAATGGTTGAAACAACGGTCTCTCCCCGCTGAACTCTGTGAACAACGCTGCTGATCGGTTCATTTGTATAAATGTCATAGAGTCGCCAGTCCATTTCAAACAGATTGATTGGAAGTACTCCAGCATCAATGGTCCACTCTGGGGTCTTTTCGGTGAAAGAATTAACAGGTACACCCTTTTTATCAACGCCCCTGATATCCCAAAGTTTTGGATGCGCGATTATCCATCCGTAATCGTCAAAAATATATACATAGTCCCCAAGTAGGTAATTCTCTAACAAAGAACTTTCCCCATTTGAATCGTTATAGATAAAATCCATAATATGTTGATGATCCAGCGCTATCATATAAATTCCAGAAAAGTTATTACTGGCATCTTTGAACTTTTTACATAAGCGAATGACTCCGTTGTAAGTTTTCCCTTGTTCCAATTGTTCAAGCCGGCTGACATACCAACCTGCGAGATGGGTCACGCAAATATCAGAGCTGCTTGATTTCGCGTCTTTAAAGTATGTTTCTGATTTATAGGTTGTATTTTCTGGAAAACTTACGTTTTTTAGCTGCTCTTTAGAAATAATCTCATTATTAACAATTTTGATGACTTCTTGGCCCCGATGGTCAATGTAGGCAACTTCCTTATAAAGAGGTGCTAAAGATCCTTTGGACTTTAACCGGCGTTGATGAGCCTGAGAAAAATTCAAATAAGCTTCTGGCGTTTTGGCGATTTGGGAAAGCATTTCCAAATCCATTTCAGAAGCTTTAAGAAAGTCAGAGATTCTTTGAGCTAGATCCCTCGCTCTCGATCTATAAATCTGTTCTGACTCCTCTTTAACAATCGTACCAATGGTTTCTTTGGAAAGACCTTTTATGGTATCAAGATTTCCGATTGATTTACTTATCAGGATGGCAATTGGAATAATAGATAGTGCGATCAGGAGCGTCAGTAAAACAAGAAATATGTTTAGTTGTGGCTTATTCATTTTATCTGAGTTACGTTGCTACTGTACAGATTTAACGGGTATCAATCAAGGTTGTTCGATAATTTCATTATTGCTAAATGATAAACTATAATTCATAAAAATGCAACCTGAAGTTCCCCCGAAATATTCATGAATATTTTAGCGATAGCAGCTAAACTGACGGTTTCGGTGGTTTAGTCTTTTTCTGCCGGGATTTCGCCTGAAAATGGCACAGATGCTGTCTCCTAAAGCGTCATACTTGAAGTGCTGTTCATGTCGGACAATAATAATTGGCGTAATTAATTAGAATCACAAATTTCACTATTTTGCCGACTAAATATAAACTGCCTGATGACTTCAACAATGCAATTCCGTTTTTTTTGTTTGAGCCTCGTTTAAAATTCTTGCCATTATGGAGTTGAATACTCACAATAATTATAATCTTTACAATCAACATAGTCGGCTTTATATTTTTAACCTAATTTAGGAGTTTTGCGAATGGGAAAAAATCTTGCTCAAAAGTTGATTGGGAGCCACCTTGTTCATGGAAAGATGGTTCCTGGTGAGGAGATCGCAATTAAAATAGACCAAACCCTCACTCAGGATGCTACTGGAACGATGGTAATGCTCGAATTTGAAGCGATGGGAATCCCGCGAGTTGTAACCGAGCTATCCGCCCAGTATATAGATCACAACTTGATTCAGACGGATTTCAAAAATGCTGATGATCATCTATTTCTGCACAGTGCGTGCAAAAAATTTGGGTTATGGTACAGCGGACCGGGCAACGGTGTTAGCCATCCGGTGCATATGGAGCGATTTGGTGT
>JACZTA010000029.1 GCA_022573915.1 Bacteroidota bacterium
CTAATATGTCAACAAAGGAAATTGTTGCGTTGATAAAATCTGTGGGAAAAAGACCGATAGAGCGGGATTCCGTTTACAATGTTATCGAGGATTACTCCGACCATATCTTCACGGATGATGAGGTGGACGTTAGTGCTAATTAAATCGCAATGGAAAAGTATAAGGTTTCAGCAGTTTCTTTTTTGAACACGTATCCTTTTTTATATGGGTTACATAATTCACCCGTCATTTCTGATATTAGTCTGAGTCTCGATGTGCCTTTTAAATCGGCGTACAAACTCATTCAGGGGCAAACAGATATCAGCCTTGTTCCGATAGCCGCGCTGAAACAGATCAGTAATATTCAGATAATGGTGGATTACTGCATCGCTTCAGATAAAAAGGTGGAAACCGTTTGTTTATACAGTCAGGAACCTCTTGAAAATCTGAGAAATGTTTACCTGGACGATCAGTCGTATACTTCTGTAGAATTGCTTAGAATACTGTTCAAGGAGCATTGGAGGCAGGAAGTTAACTTCATTTCCGGAAAGATTGATTATGAGATTGAGATTGAGGGAAATACCGGAGGATTGATAATAGGTGACAGATCTATTATCTGGAAGAAAGCATTTAGGTATTGCTACGACTTGAATGAAGCCTGGCGTGAACTGACCGGGTTACCTTTTGTTTACGCGGTCTGGGCCTCAAATAAACGTATTGAAAGTTCGTTCAGGGAACAATTCGGAAATGCTTTGGAGTATGGACTCGAAAATATTGATAGGATAATCAGTTATTGCAGGGGAGAGGATCCTGATACCCGACCGTCATTCATTCAATATTATTTTGATTCCGGCAGTCAATTTAATATTGAAAAATACCTGAAGGAAAATGTTAGCTATAAGCTGGACGGGGAGAAACGAAAAGGAATGAATTTGTTTCTTGAGCATATTTCCAAGCCCGACCAGCAGATCTCGCTTAAAGATCTTTAAGGATTTTTGAGGCCAGTAAACTCCAGCGTTTTGAGCAAGTCCAGTATAGTCGAAATTATCAACGATTATAAAACCCGGCTGGTTGATATCTATACTGCGAGGGAAGCGGCTAACATCACTTTTATTGTGACAAAAAAACTTTCAAATTACTCTCGAACCGAGTATGCGATTCATAAGAAGATAATAGTTGACGAGGAGAAACAAGCTGAGTATCATCGCTTCTTGAATCGACTTCTCAAACATGAACCGGTTCAGTATGTTTTAGGCGAAACAGAATTCTTGGGTCTTACCTTAAAGGTAAATAAACACGTTTTGATCCCCAGGCCGGAAACTGAGGAATTGGTTCTGTGGATCGTTGACGACATTAATGCTGCGGCAACTTCGCCAAAAAAAATTCTGGATATAGGGACGGGCAGTGGTTGTATTGCCATCGGATTGAAACATAACCTGGCTAATGTTGAAGTTGATGCAATGGATAAATTTTCCAAAGCCCTGGAAATTGCTGAAAAGAATGCAAAATCGAATAAGCAGAAGATAAATTTCTTCGCTTCCGATTTGTTGTCAGATGACCCGCTTCCTGTTAGTTATAAATACGACCTTATCGTATGCAATCCTCCTTATATCCCATCTTATGAGCGGGATCTGCTGGAGCTGAATGTAATTAAATACGAACCTCATGCCGCTTTATTTACCAATAGTGACGATCCCCTGATCTATTACAAAGCTGTGATCAATCTTTGCAACAAATATCTCAAATATGGCCGCCCCTTATATTTTGAGGTGAATGAGAATATGGCGGGCGAGGTTGCAGACCTGATGAACAAATATAACTTTGAAGAAATAGAGATCACTAAGGACCTTTCGGGTAAAGAGCGAATGGTCCGGGGTGAGAAGCAAAAAAAAGCGTATGAACGATTGAACTAGATCCTGAATACCTGTTGCGGTTGGTTTGTTCGTAACTTTTAAATTATTAAATTTGTTTAGCGCAGACCGATTGGTTTTAAGCAAGAATTATTTTGTCATTTGTAAACTAAGTTAGTTATGGCACATATATTAATTAGACATGCAGTTGAAAGTTATGATACTTTTAAACCTGTTTATGATGATGCTCAAACAATGGCTGAAGGCATGGGACAAATCAAATCTGATCTTTATCAGGATTCTGATAATCCAAACATGATCACTGCTGTTGTGGAATTTGATACGGATGAAAATGCAAAACGTTTTACCGAATCAGATGAGTTGAAGGAAGCAATGGGTAAAGCAGGCGTCGTAGGTGCACCTGAAATCACCTTTTTGAACAGAAACAACTAAGTTTCCCTGCTTTATTAAAGGTAATTACTGGAGGATTTTAAAAGTATAATTGAAATCCTGCTTGCTGGAGAACTGTGTCATGCTGTATTATCAGCCGGCATCGTATTTTTCCTCCTTGTTTTGACAAGAGGCTTATCACCTTACTACTACCAGCGGTATGCACCAGAATTGAAGCTATTAACAACGTAATAATTCTAAGGTATTTCATAGTTGATGATTTTGGAATGAGAGATAAATATAGGATTTAATCCTATGAACCATGGAATAGGTTATTTTAAGCCTTCTCCTTTAAATCCCATTGGAAAAATATCGCTTACCGAATTAATCTGGAATATTTTTTCAGAATCATTGGTCAATAAGATACGGATGGTAGACTTTTGCTTTTGTTCATACTCAAAGATCACTTGTCTGCACGCACCACAAGGTGCCACGGGATCATTGCTTCCGTTTGCATAGACGGCGATAGTCTTAATAGTTTTACCGGGATAATTACTTGCAGCTGAAAACACCGCGACTCGTTCTGCACACAGGCCGGAAGGGTAGGCGGCATTTTCCTGGTTGCTTCCATCAACCTGGCTTCCATTTTCTAATAATATCGACGCACCTACCTGAAAATTTGAGTAAGGGGCATAAGCGCTTTTAGAGATTTTCTTCGCACTTTCCACAAGATGTGCATCCTCATCAGTTACTTCGTCATTAGTCAGAATAGTAATTACAGCTTCCAGTTTTATCGAGTCCATATTCAGATCTTGTATTCGTCAATTAAAATTTTAGCTTTAAAAATCGCGATCAATGAGAGTGCATCCGTTATCTCACCATGAATTGCCATTTCATATGCTTCATTAAATGGGAGTTTTTTAACGGTTATTTTCTCCGTGTCATCAGGATGAGGATCGTGGAAGGTGAGATCCTGCGCCAAAAAGAGTATTCCAAATTCATCTGTGGCAGAATTTGAAGTATGTAATTCGTGAATCTTGGTCCATTTGGCTGCTTCAATGCCTGTCTCTTCCAGTAATTCTCTTTTGGCTGATTCCAACGGTTCGATTTTCAGATCGCCACCGCCCTCAGGAATCTCCCAACTGAATGTTTTGATCGGAAACCGGTACTGACCGACCAACCACGTATTATGTTCGTTGTCAATCGGCAGAATACCTATGGCGTAGTTTTTAAAATGCACTACGCCATAGATACCATCTTTGCCATTAGGTGTAATTACTTTACTTTCGGAGACCTCTATCCATTCATTGTCATACTGCTTTTCGATCGATACGGTTTTCCAGGGGTTTAAGGCCATCTTACGCTTCGTTAGGTTTTAATAAAAGCTCAACCAGTTTCTGAACTCCGGTACTTGCATTCTCATTATAAGTTATTAGGTTAGGGATGTAGCTTATCTCAGGTGCATTGGGATCGATGAGGTATTTTGGAACTTCATCAGGAACATAATTGATTAATCCGGCGGCGGGATAAACGATCATTGAAGTGCCTATCACGATAAATATATCAGCCTGCTCAGATATTGCCATAGCCTTTTCAATCATTGGAACTGCTTCCCCAAACCACACTACCTGAGGACGCAGTTGATATCCTTTCTCACAAAGATCACCCATTTTAATGTCGCCTTCCACATCATATAAAAGATCCGGATATTTCGTGCTTTGTGACTTTAAAAGTTCACCATGCAAGTGTAAAACATTGGTGGACCCTCCGCGTTCATGCAGATCATCAACATTTTGGGTAATAATTGTTGTATCAAAATGTTCTTCCAACTCGGCCAAGGCGTAGTGTGCAGGATTTGGTTGTGCTTCCCGTACGTCTTGGCGCCTTAGATTATAGAAATCAAGTACTAATTCGGGGTCTTTTGCCCAGCCCTCCGGTGACGCGACCTCCATAATATCATGACCCTCCCACAGTCCTCCTGAATCTCTAAAGGTCGCAATTCCACTTTCAGCGCTCACACCGGCACCTGTTAATACCACTAGTTTTTTCATTATTTATTGAAAAATGATCAGAAGTAAAAGTACAAATTTTTCAAAAGTCTGAAGGAAAACTTATACACCAGGAAGTGATTTGGACATGGTCTTATAAGCCTCACCAAAATTGTCTACAATGTCTGAAGCAATAAGACTATACGTGGTCATCTTCTTCGCGGCAATATCACCTGCCAATCCGTGTAGGTAAACTCCCAGTATGCAGGCTTGTAAGGGAGAATAACTTTGTGCAATTAAAGAACAAAGTATACCTGTTAACACATCACCGGAACCTCCCGTTGCCATACCCGGATTTCCGGTCGCGTTGAAATAGCTGGTGCCTTCAGGATCAGTTATAGAACTATGCGCGCCTTTCACGATCACGTGTATCTTATATTTCTTTGAGAAAGCAATTTGTTTTTTTTGACGATCAAAATCATTCTTAGACCTGCCAACAAGTCTTTCAAACTCTTTGGGGTGGGGTGTGAGAATACTGTTAGCCGGAAGATGTTTGAAATAAGACTTATGTTTAGAAAGAATGTTCAATCCGTCAGCGTCGATGATAATTGGCCGGGTGGATCGTTTGATGAATCCCAGAACCGCTTCCCTGGTCTTCTTATCTGTACCCAATCCCGGGCCAAGGGCAACTGCGTTATGCAGCTTAGGTTCATAGACCCTCTTCAGATCCGAGATTATTTTTTGTCCTCTGTCAATACTCACCATAGCTTCCGGTACTGAAGTTTGCATTATCTCATAACCAATTTTTGGTACGTGCATCGACAATAATCCACTTCCGGCTCGAAGACACGCACGCGCAGCTAAGATGGCAGCTCCCATTTTTCCAAAACTACCGGCTATGATAAGTCCATGCCCGAAATTCCCCTTATGATTAAATTTCTTTCTGGGGTGAATAAGATTTTGAATAAGGTTTTGACTTATGAAGTAATTCTTGGTGCTGATCTTGTTAAGAAATCCTTGATGAAGCCCAATGCTTAACACTTCCCATTCGCCTACATAAATGTAATTTTTGGGAAACATAAAAGCCAGTTTTGGAACTTCAAAGCTGACTGTATAATGGGCTTTGATTTTTATTGAGTCCGAATGTTTAGCGGCGAATAAACCAGAGGGTATATCAATGGCAACAATGATCGCTTTACTTTTATTAATATATGTGATCAATTTAGCTGAAAACCCGGAGATCTTTCTACTTAAACCTGAACCCCACATTGCATCAATGACGATGTCATTGGAACTTATTCCGGGGGGTGGAGACTTTTCTGTAATGTTCTTCAGTGAGACCTTTGTTTCTTTCTTCAGTCGCTTTTCGTTGATCTTGAAATCTTTGGATGAAGAATCACTGTATCGAACAACGAACACTTCAACTTTGTATTTTTTCTTTGAGAGTAACCTGGCTACTACAAGTCCGTCTCCACCATTATTGCCTGTGCCGCAGAAGATCTTAATCCGTCTTTTCGCATCAAATTTGAGAACATACCATTTAACAAAATTTCTTGAAGCGCGCTCCATCAGTTTGATGGAGGCGATGGGTTCGTTTTTTATGGTGTACCCATCCAGTTCTCTAATTTGATCAGAATCAAGAATTTTCATTGTTCGAAACGATCCGTTTGATGCTCTTTAATTGGTGTGTCCGCTTGTCCAGTTCAGGATTGTAAATACCCTCATCACTAATACCGTCTATCCTGACTTTTCCCGAAGCATGGATTATTTGTTCATCAGCAAGCAATATACCGACATGGCTAATTGTATCGGAGCCATCCGAGAAGAACGCCAGATCTCCCATCTTTGAAGCTTTAAGATTCTCTATCAAGGTACCTTGCTTCGCTTGCTCTACGGTATCTCGTTTGAGTTTTATCCCCATCATTTTAAACACCACCTGTGTAAATCCTGAACAATCAATTCCGAGGATGGATCGGCCGCCCCATAAATAGGGTGCATTCAAAAATAGTTTGGCAAATAGCTCCAATGTATCCAGGTCCCTGTCCTCATTAGGATCTGCAACAGTGCCATTGAAATTAAGTCGCTCACCATTAATCTGTAAAGTACTTTCAACGAAACCGGGCAGGGTGCTTCCGGCTACGATCACCATTTCTTTTTTATCGTTGAAAATAGTTTGAACGGTATCGGAACACATCGATTGCAGTTCATTATTTAATTCATCATACAAAGACTGGTCGATTTCGGTATGCTGGTTCTGACTGATCCAACCGTCATAGCCATCATAAGCGACTGTAATCCTCAGCCAACCATCTTTTTCCTCTTTTATCTCATAAGTTTCCCCGAATAGTAATTGCGTAGTCATTTCACTTTTCCCGGAAGGCTCCCTACGGACAGGGATGACGGCGATGTTGCAGATGCCTAATGACATATCTAATTCAAAATTTAAAACTCAAAATTATCCCATCCAGCGGGAGAAAGTCCAAGGTCCCAAAACACATCCTCATTCTCATTCTCATTCTTCACTCCCTCACCAACTCCCCACTTACAAATCTACCGGACACAATCAACTCCTTGGAGTCCTTGCTATAGACATAGAATCCTTCCCCGGATTTTCTACCAAGATATCCCGCTTGCACCATATTCAAGAGCAGTGGACACGGTGCATATTTTGGATTTCCAAATCCGTCATGTAAAACTTTCATGATGGATAAGCAAACATCCAGACCTATAAAATCTGCCAATTGAAGTGGTCCCATCGGATGCGCCATACCAAGTTTCATCACCGTATCTATTTCCAAAACGCCGGCCACGCCTTCAAACAACGAGTACACGGCTTCATTTATCATTGGCATTAATATTCGATTTGCAACAAATCCTGGATAGTCATTTACTTCAACCGGTTCCTTGCCTAATTGTTTTGAGAGCTCCATGATTTCCGCTGTGGTTTCGTCCGAAGTAGCAAATCCCCTGATCACTTCTACCAGCTTCATGATAGGAACGGGATTCATGAAGTGCATTCCAATAACCTTATCGGGCCGCTTGGTATAAGATGCAATTTTTGTGATGCTGATAGAGGAAGTATTACTGGCAAGAATCGCACTCTCAGGTGCATTCTCATCCAGTTCTTTAAATATTTTCTCCTTCAGATCCTCGTTTTCAATGACCGCTTCAATAATGAGATCCGCCTCAGATATTGCATCAGACATCTTAGTAAAGGTTGCGATCTTACCCAGCGTCGACTGCTTTTCATCCTCACTAATTGTTTCCTTCTTAATCATCCTGTCCAGGTTCTTGGTGATTACCACGAGCGCTTTGTCGAGTGCTTCCTGAGAGATATCTACCAGCGAGACATCATAATTATTTTGAGCAAAGACATGAGATATTCCGTTACCCATAGCACCTGCTCCTATTATTGTTATGTTTTTCATTAGAATATTTTTTCTTTTAACAATTTTAATATGCTTCTTTGTTATTAGGAAAGTCCTTTGACTTAATATCCCTGATATATTTCCTGGTTGCATTTTTCATCGAATCATAAAGATTGGCGTACCTTCTTAGGAATCGCGGACTAAAGTCTTTGGTTATACCAAGCATGTCATGCGTGACCAATACCTGCCCATCCGTATGTTTGCCTGCACCTATGCCTATGGTTGGGATTTTGACCGATTTTGTCACCAGTTTTCCTAGCTGAGAAGGGATCTTCTCCAAAACGATCGCATAACAACCTGCCTTTTCCAATGCTTTTGAATCGCTGACAACCTGTCTTGCTTCTGCTGCTTTAGTGGCCCTTACAGTATAGGTTCCAAATTTATAAATGGATTGCGGTGTAAGCCCTAAGTGTCCCATCACAGGAATACCTGCTGAAATAATTCGCTCCACAGATTCGACTATCTCTTTTCCTCCTTCCAGCTTTATAGCGTGAGCCTCTGCTTCTTTCATGATCCGGATCGCTGACTCTAAAGCAACGATGGAGTTTCCCTGATAAGAACCAAAGGGAAGATCCACGACTACCATTGCCCTATTTACCGCTCTGATCACTCCGGACGCATGAGAGATCATTTGAGATAAGGTTATGGGAAGGGTTGTCTCGTACCCATGAATGACGTTTGCGGCTGAATCCCCAACGAGGATCACATCAATGCCGGCGTCGTCCAATATGCCTGCCATGGAATAGTCGTATGCTGTGAGCATGGCGATTTTCTCGCCATTTTTCTTCATGTTCAGCAGTGTATGTGTTGTAACCTTCTTAGTCAGCTCTTTTTTAGCCATTTATCTCAATTTTGATGCAAATTAGAGATTATGGATGATGTTTCAAAAGAACACATTCTGTTAAGCACAGTATATCAGGTCGACTATTTGAAACTGGTTTTAGTTTTAAACCCGATTACGCTACGGGGTTTATTCTTTTCCTGAAGCAAATGTTTAATCGTTTTCCAAATATCGGCTATCTCAGCATCCTGTTCGTTCAACTTTGTACGTGTTATTCTTTCAAGGGCTGTTAATTGTCTGCCTAACTCCTTATTGGAAAGTAAGAATTCTCTCAACTTTACGACGTTCTTATAATAGCGATGTTAACAAGGATTGCTTTTTCACTTTTTAAAACGCTCGATAACATTGCGATCCCTTGTTCCGTGAACGTGAAAGGAGCATACTTTGAATGTTGGCCTCTCTTTAAGGTCACAAATTGTGACCTTAAAGCTTTTTCTTCATCTAATTTCAGTTCGAACATAAAGTCAGGAGGAAACTGTTGGATGTTTCTTCTTACAGCCTGTTTCAAGACCTTCGTGTCCACATTATACAGTTCAGCAAGGTCTCTCCAACATTACCTTTTGACCTCGCACAAGGTGGATTCGGGAAGTAATTACTTCTTCATTAATGCTTGCAGTTACTTCCTTTTTCATTGTAATAGATGTTTTTAACATAGGCCAGACAATAAAATCAACATCCTTAGAATCTAATAACACCAATTATTAATCGCGTAAGGATTAAGTTGTTATGTTAAATGGAATTAGTCGTTCTAACGCCACTGGCCAGGAGACCAGCGCCGGGTGGGGTTGTCTTAAGTCCTCCTATGTTGAACTCAAATCTTAAACTGGTTCAAGTCTTCCCTCCAAAAAGGCGGACAGGCAGACTTGGACCTTCTTCAACAAAACTGATGATCTCAGCAACCTCATCCGGCTTAAACCATTTTATCGAATCATCCTTATTAAACCAGGTCATCTGCCTCTTGGCGTAATGCCTTGTATTTTTCTTGATGGTCTCGACAGCTTCTTGCAAGGTAATATTGCCGTCAAAATACTCGAAGAGTTCTTTATAACCTACTGATTGCAAAGCATTTATATGCCGTTGACCATAGTATTTTCTTGCTTCTGCTTCCAAGCCATTTTTCACCATTTCATCGACGCGCTGGTTAATTCTTTCATACAACAGTTCCCGATCCAGATTCAATCCTATTTTGGTAATATTGAAATCGCGCTTGTTACCTGTTCCATTTCGATCATTATCCAAATAAGAAGAGTAGGGCAACCCACTACTAATGCTCACCTCTAACGCACGTATCAACCTGTGAGGATTGTTCAAGTCTACGATCTCGTAATAATCAGGGTCATGGATTTTGAGTTTATCCTGTAAGAAACTGATGCCCTCAGATTCGTATGAACGATTTAATTCTTCCCTGATCTCTTTCGCTACTTCCGGTATTTCGTCAAAGCCTTGGCAAACAGCTTTAATGTATAATCCCGATCCACCCACCAGCACAACTGCTTCATGCGATTTAAAAAGATCGTCAATCAGTTCCAGCGCTTCCGTTTCAAACCGGCTGGCGTCATAATCCTCTGTGATCGAGATATGGTTGACAAAATGTTGTGGGACGGAATTTAATTCGCTCACCGAAGGTTTGGCACTTCCTATTGTTAGCTCTTTGAATATCTGCCTTGAATCGGCGGAGATAATTTCGGTTTCGAAATGATTGGCCAATTCTATGGCTACTTTCGTTTTACCAACCGCGGTAGGCCCCATAACCACTATCAAGCTGCTCTTCACGGTTTAGGTTTTTTTGGTTTCAACCCAAGTTCTATGCCTTTTTCCAACATCAATTTTATTGCCGCTTTCTTGTTATTAGGAATAATTCCATCGAGGATGGAGTCTTTAATGAGATTTTTAATTATGCCGATCTTTCTTGAAGGGCCAACGTTAAACGTGTCCATGATCATTTCACCGGTAACGGGTGGCTGCCAGTTTCTTAGCTTGTCACTCTCTTCCACTTTCTCCATACGTTCAACCACTTTGTCAAAATTACTCAGGTATCGCTTCACTCTCGCATCGTTTTTAGAAGTAATATCGGCGCGGCATAATTTCATCAGCGAGTCGATATCCTCTCCCGCTTCAAACAATAATCTTCTGATTCCTGAGTCGGTGACACCATCTTTAGCAGCAGAAATAGGTCTCAGATGCATCGCAACCAGCTTTTGAACAAATTTCATCTTTTCATTCAGCGGCAGCTTGAACTTTTTGAATAACTGATAAGTCATACGAGCTCCAATGGCATCATGTCCGTGAAATGTCCAACCATGCTCGTCATCAAATTTCTTAGTTCTTGGTTTAGCAATATCATGCAACACCGCCGCCCACCTGAGCCAAAGATCATCTGATGTTGCAGCAACATTGTCAAGCACTTTGAGTGTATGATAGAAATTATCTTTATGAGCTTGATTGTTTCTTATCTCCACACCTTGCAGGGCTGCCATTTCCGAGAAAATTATTTGTAAAAGCTTTGTGTCAAAAAGCAAACCGAAACCCACAGATGGTATCGGAGATTGAATGATCTTATTCAGCTCCTCGGTGATGCGTTCTTGTGATACGATACCAATGCGATCTTTGCTGTCGGTTATTCCTTGAAGTGTTTCGGCCTCAATTTTATAATCCAATTGGGCGGCAAACCGGATGGCCCGCATCATTCTCAATGGGTCATCTGAAAATGTCGAAGCCGGATTCTTCGGTGTTTTGATGACGCCTTTAGCCATGTCACTCAATCCATCGAAAGGATCAAGTAGCGTACCATAATCTTTTGGGTTGAGACTTATTGCCAATGCATTGATGGTAAAATCCCTGCGGGCGAAATCATCTTCTAACGAACCTTCTGTTACACTGGGTTTTCTCGAATCGGGTGCGTAGGATTCTTTTCTTGCCCCTACAAACTCATACTGAAGTTCGTTGGCGGAGATCATTGCCGTACCGAATTTCTTGAATATTGAAACGGTGGGCGAGCCTTTCAACTTTTTCGCCACACGCTGAGCCAATTCGATGCCATTGCCAACGCAGACTATGTCAATATCCATGTTACCACGCTCCAGGATCGCATCGCGTACATAGCCTCCAATCACGTAAGCCGGATATCCCAGTTCATTCGCCTGCTCGCTCACGAGTCTGAAAACGTCACTTTCTACAGCCTCTTTGCATCTGGTAGTTACAAAGGCCTGATCAAGGGGTAGTGGTTCTTGTACCTCGGTATTTTTCACTTTACTGCTTCTCCCGATCCACTAAAGTTGTTAAAAATTGAAACTGTAATCACTCAATGAAAAGCATATCATCAGAAGGTACATGTATGTTTACTTCATGGCCTTCTGCAATTTCACAGACCAGTTTGATATGCGTGGTGATGTCGGTTAATTCCGCACCTTCCTCCGCCACGATCAGCTTAATTACCTCAAAAGATCCAATGACCTTGTCGAGATCACCAATCGCACGAAAATATATAGAAGTATTCTGAGGATCTTGATTTATCTTAACGTCCTTACTTCCGATTAGCTCTGTATATATTTCTCTTTCTACAATTATTTTTATTAGCTGACATTTAAAAGGTAATATCAGCCTTCTACCAATATGAAATCCTTGCTTGCCGCTCTCTAATGCTTCTTTAATTGTCATTGCCATTATAAAGTGATTTAGGCGATGTCCTTTATATTCGAATATATTCCAAACTGCCATCAGGCTGCACTTTGGCAATGTCGGAAGGACTGTTCATTATTTTTTCACGGCGCAAATTTACCACATAATCAACTCCTTTCAAAATAGATTCAGATATATCGGAATAGGAGTTAGGTAGTGTATCCATGCTCAAATTTGCCGAGGTCGACACGATTGGTTTTCCCAGTTGAATTACCAAAGACCTGCAAAACTCATCTGAGGGAATACGAATTGCAATGGAGCCGTTTTCATGAAGTACTTGCCGCGCTACGCCATGTCCGTCATCAAATATGAGTGTTAACGGTTTACCCAAAGAGGTTAACTTATGAATATTTTGCTCATCAAGTTCTTTGACATAATCCTTGATCTTCTCCGGTTTGTCAAGCAAGATGATCAATCCTTGTCCTTGTACTTTCATTTTTAGTTTTAACAAACTTGCCACAGCAGCATCGTTTGTTGCATCGCAACCCAATCCCCACACGGTATCGGTAGGATAGACTATTAAACCGCCTTCGCCCAGACATACCAGGGAGTTTTTTAATTCCACTGAGAATTGTTCATCCATTTGGTTACACTAAGGAACTAAGGACAGCCAGGAAGAAGTGATATTATTGGGTGTTAAGTGTATATCTATATGTACTACCGTTCAAATCATGACCGAGCACCATTTGTCCGGTTACGTCTCTGCTCAGCTTGATGATGTCATAAGTGTAGACGCTCTTAGCGGAATTGGGTGAAACTATATTAATCTGCAAACCTTTTCCATCGCTAACAATACCCCATGTTCCGGCCAACCCCTGTGTTCCGTCATTAGTACTCACACTACCGTTTTCTGTAAATATCCAATCCGAACTTACTTTTCCCACCTGGACATTTTCATATACGGTGGAGGTAGCGACCCCATCTTTAAGTGCGCTGCTCATCAACCAGGTACCGGGAATGTTTTCTTCAGCCTCCTTAACGAGTCCGCCTTCTTCAAAATATTCCTTCTTGCAACCGGCCAAAGCACCAACCAAGATCAATAAAAACAGAGACCGCTGAACCACATATATTAGCTTCATAATCTAGTTTGTTTATGTGTAACTAAATTAAGGCTTTTTTACCTTATAACTGCGAAAAAAACTTTTCCATCGCATCATTAAAACTCCCAAGACGGCCTCCTTGACAATGCCTTTGTTCATCTTTGATACTCCTTCGACCCGGTCCTTGAAAATGATTGGCACCTCCTTGATCTTAAATCCAAGTAACCATGCTGCAAATTTCATTTCGATTTGAAAAGCGTATCCAATAAACTTGATCCTGGCAAAATCGATGGTTTCCAAAACCTGACGCGAATAGCAAACAAATCCGGCAGTAGTGTCTTTCACGGGAATCCAGGTAAAAATTCTAACGTATATAGACGCATATTTGGAAATAAAGATCCTGCTGAATGGCCAGTTTTCTACTCCTCCGCCTTTAACATATCTTGAGCCAACTGATAGATCTGCACCATCTTTTGCACAAGCCTCATGCAATCTGATAAGGTCATCAGGATTATGAGAGAAATCACAATCCATCTCAAATATGTACTCATAATTACGTTCTAAGGCCCATTGAAATCCTTTGATATAGGCAGTTCCCAAACCTTGTTTACCTTCTCTCTTAACCAGGTGCAAGCGATCGGTATATTCTGATTGAAGACCCTCAACCAAGCCGGCAGTACCATCAGGGGAGTTATCATCAATGATCAGCAGATGAAACGGAACCTCCAATGAGAGTACCTTATGGATCATCTTGACGATATTCTCCTTCTCGTTGTAAGTAGGTATTATGACTAGGTTACTGCTCAAATTAATTTAGAAATTAGGGTAGAAAGTCTGATAACAGGTTAGTTAAATATGGTCAGTCTGGAAGATTTACGGAGTGAATCTAATGGACTTCCTTTAGTTTTAAAGCGGTAAGTTTTCTTTTTGTATCGAGTGGAAAATCAGCTTTCATTATCCAATCATAGTATTGCGGTTCGTTTTTCAGCACATCTTCTACAAGTTTACCTTTATGTTTTCCAAAGTTAAAAACTTCCTTTCCTTGTTTGTCAAATACCATCCGGCCTGCAAAATCAACTCTCTTATTCGTACTGGTGAATTCGTCAAGGTATTCTACGTCATTGCGAATTACATCCTGATATTTATCTAATTGCGCCAATAAAACATCGTAAGTTGCCCGGATGTCTGCCTCTGCACTATGTGCCTCGTCCAGATCCTTCCCGCAATAAAATTTATAGGCAGCTGTGAGATTACGAGGCTCCATACGATGAAATATTTTTTGCACATCCACTATACGAACGCCATCGGATTTATATTCGACGCCTGCTCGTAAAAACTCCTCCACCAAAAGAGGAACATCAAAATGTCCTGCGTTGAATCCTCCTATGTCACAATTATTAATGAATGTGGCCAACTCCTGAGCCACATCGCTGAATGTTGGTGAATTTACCACATCCTCATCCCGAATTCCATGAATGGCGGTTGTTTCCGGCGGGATGGGAATAGTTGGGTTTATGCGTTGAGTTTTAACTTCAGTTTCTCCTTCAATATCAACCTTTAAAATACATATCTCCACTATTCGGTCGGTGGCAATGTTTAGCCCGGTAGTTTCCAGATCTATAAAAGCGACAGGCCTGTTCAGATTAAGTTTCATTTACTTTTATTTAATACAAAATTTGTCAAATCCAATAACTGCAAATTATTAAAATTTCCAGAACTCATCAATAATAAGTTATAATTTTCCCAATCCCTGTTCTGGAGATCATCCTTAAGTTCTTCTACATCATAGTACACGACCAGATCATCTCTTTTAAACGCATCCCTTAATTCAGATTCTGATATTTTCTCCAACTTCTTTGCCTCGAGCGCATGCGGATCAATATAAACGATGGCATAGTCCGCCTTTTTCATGCTGTTAGCGTATTGCTTTATGAAGGATTTATTTAGACTGCTGAAAGTATGTAATTCGATACAAGCTACCAAGAATCTTCCCTCAAATTGTTCTTTTACGGCTGAAATAGTCGCCGTTAATTTGGAAGGAGCATGGGCAAAATCTTTGAAAACAGCTGTACTATCGTTTTGTCCTAATAACTCCAATCGTTTTGCCGCGCCGGTAAATGATTGTATAGACTCATAAAAATCATCGGCCTTAATCTCTAGTTTTTTGCACACATGCAGGGCGCCGTTAATATTCTGCATATTATGCTTTCCTATAACACTCACGGGAATTTCCTTCTCATCAACCAGGAGGTAGCTTTTATTTTCTTTTATTCTGCTTGGATGCTCGTCATATTCAATGACCTCTACGCTCTTGCGGGCCTCCACCAATTTTTTCAACACTTTATCGCCATTGAAGTATATCAGCGTGGAGTCCGCTGGCAAACGATCTATGAATGTTTTGAACTGCGAAACATAATTCTCGTTTGTGGGAAAGACATTTATATGATCCCAGGCTATTCCGGTGATCAGCGAAATTTCAGGTTCATACCATAAAAATTTAGGCCGCGGATCAATGGGTGAGGAAAGATATTCATCGCCTTCAAGGATCATGACTTTCGCTTCTTCAGAAACCCTCACCATCAGATCAAATCCTTCCAGCTCAGCTCCAACGAGGTAGTCAAAGTTAACCCGGCAGGTTCTGAGGACATGCATGATCATTGCTGTAATGGTTGTTTTGCCATGACTTCCGGCGATGACCACCTTGGTTTTATTTTTAGAATTTTCACTTATGAATTGAGGAAAGGAGTAGATCTTTAAGTTCAATTCCTGAGCCCTCAAAAGTTCAGGGTTATCTTGCTTTGCGTGCATTCCCAGGATTACTGCGTCAATTTCTTGAGTGATCATGGAAGGATACCAACCTGTTTTTTCAGGCAGTAATTCGTAATACTCCAGTTTTTCGTTAGCCGGTTCAAATATTTCATCATCAGAACCTGTTACTACATGTCCTTTGATCTTCAGAGCAATGGCCAGATTATGCATTATACTTCCACCTATGGCTATAAAATGAATTCTCAATGGATTGAATTTTATTGGTGTTTCCGCAGTTAAGCTGTTATAGTTCTCCAAAAGAACAGATTTTTTTGAGATTTGTTTTTTGAAAGAAGCGCAAGTGCAGCTTTACCTTCAAATTGTCTACCCGGGTATACAGTTTAGGGAATTATTCGGTATATTTTTTGGTTATCAAATAATAAATCATAATTTTGTTATCATATTGCTCGTTTTGATATAAATAACGGAACATGTCTAAACATATGAATAATACCTTCAGAAGAATCACAGTGCTACTTTGTTTAATAGCGTTTGTAGTGGTTCTTTCATCCTGTCATAAAGAAGGTTGTCCAGGCGCGATTGGTGCGGTGGACTCAACGCACGTTAAAAAGGTTAACTCCTAACCTTATTGTTTAGATAATCATAGTACAGTTTATTTCCACTTCTCAGATTTTTCCAACCTGAATATTATTCTTTATTGCGGACCATAGTCTTTAGTCATACTAAAACTATATAAAGGAACGTAATATTATTTTTGAAAGTTAATAGCTCACTAGCACTTGAGATTTATGTGAGCTTCATACTAAGTAATTTGAACAAACATCTAAAAATATCGTATTATTATGTTATGAAGAAGATGGGTTTCATTCTTCTATCCCTCTTGTTGTTGTTATCGGTGACTGCTCCTGCACAGAACACCGACAGAGAAGGTACTAACATACTCTATAAAAATGAATTTGTGATTGGCCCTGTGGGATTTCACTCGTATGGTTTCAGCACCGTTGCTCGGAGCGGAAAGAATATAACTTATGACAACAAAAGGATAATAGAGTTTGAGCTCGTCAATATCAGACATCCAAAAGAGCTTAAACAGACCAACGAATTCCTTCCTCCATTAATAGACGCGCCAAATCCTAAAGCCTATTATTACGGTAAGCAGAACAGTTTTTTTGCCATTAGAACAGGAGTGGGGCAGATGCGATTGATCTATGAAAAGGCTAAGAAAAATGGTGTCCAGGTACGTTATCTTTATTTGGGTGGATTTTCATTGGGGGTTGTTAAACCTTATTATCTCAATATTCTTTATCTCGACGAAGCGAGAAACGTTTATTTCATTCTCACAGAGAAATACGATTCTTCAATTCCGGATAATACCAATAAGTTTCTTGATTGGTATACAATTTATGGTGCAGCCGGATTCAGTGAAGGTTGGAAAGAAGTAAGATTTCTTCCGGGAGCCTACGGAAAGCTCGGGTTGAATTTTGAATGGGCAAGTTATGATGACCTGGTAAAATCTGTCGAGGTCGGAATAGCTTTCGATATTTATCCTAAAAAAGTACCCATCATGATTATTCAGGATAACAAACTGTGGTTTCCATCCTTATATATAAATATGATACTCGGATGGAAATGGGAGTGAGAATGAGGATGTCTTTTCCATTTTATTACAAACAATCTTATTGGTGTATTGATTAATTAATGAACCGTTATCTGTTGATAGTTCTCGAATCGATTTCATTAATTATTACTAATTTTGTGCAAGAAATCAAGACGTTTCAATCTAATTATATGTTGTAGTGGAAGTAGCTGGTAAACTCAAATATAAGCGAAAACCATCTTGGTTAAGGATTAAATTACCAACCGGGGAGAATTACAAGAAGGTTCGCAAGATCGTGGAAGAAAATAATCTCCATACGATCTGTGAAAGTGCAAACTGTCCAAACATGGGTGAATGCTGGGGAGCAGGAACAGCGACCTTCATGATCCTGGGAAACGTATGCACCCGCTCTTGTTCTTTTTGTGCTGTGGCCACCGGTCGTCCTCCTTCAATCGATTGGGATGAACCGCGAAGGGTGGCGGAAGGCGTAAAGGTGATGGGGGTGAAGCATTGTGTGATCACTTCAGTTGATAGAGATGAACTCAAAGACGGTGGATCTGAGATATGGGCATCTACGGTTAGGGCAGTGAGAGCGCTTAACCCGGAAACTAAGATTGAAACACTCATACCTGATTTTAAAGGCAATATGGACAATCTGCAAAATTTGATAGATGTGCGGCCGAACGTTGTGTCTCATAATATGGAAACTGTCAAGAGATTATACCGGTTGGTTAGGCCCCAAGCGAAATATGAGCAAAGTCTGAACGTGATACGCGCACTTAAGAATGCCGGGCTCCGCACCAAATCAGGAATTATGGTGGGATTGGGAGAAACCACGGAGGAAGTGTATGAGATCATGGACCACTTATTGGATGCAGGTTGTGATGTTCTTACTATAGGCCAGTATCTGCAGCCGACCAAAATGCACCTGCTGGTTACTGAATTCATCGAACCTGAAACCTTTGATCATTATAAAACGATCGGCCTGGAGAGAGGATTTGATTATGTCGAAAGTGGTGCGTTGGTCAGATCCTCCTATCATGCGGAAAGACACGTATAATCTCAGTCCCGAATAATAAATTCTTTCTACCAAATCCAACCGTAATTACCCCGAATTATAAATCTGGTTACCATATTATAATGGTATAGTTTTCCTTGCGTTTAGAGTATGGATATGCCTGCACTTTTTAAACTCTAACCCAATGAAGGACGATCCCATAGAAAGCTTTTTAATCCTGGCCAATAAGTTTGAGTTTCCCACTTGCACAATTAAAATTTATTGTAATTTAGTCCATCCGAATAAAGACAGATTCTATTTTAAAAAGTACTTAATCCATGATAATGAAAAAGAACACCTACATTTTTTTAGGAATATTTGCCTGTATGATTACAGCCACGTTATTATTTACGAGTATAAACCAAACTCGCACATCGAGCAACGTGGATGGCAGCAGCCAGACTATGACGAATACCCATCCTAACCAAGATATCAATGGTTATTTTGAATGGCTAAGTGCCAGGAGAGGTGATGCAATAACAGGTGAAATAAATTTAAAGCAATATTATGCAGCCCTGGAAGCTACCGAAGCGAGTCGTCGGACAAATAGCAGGGCATTAAGCCTCGATTGGATAGAATTAGGTCCGAATAATGTGGGAGGAAGAACCAGAGCATTACTAATAGATCAAGATGACAACTCAACCCTTCTGGCTGGTGGAGTTGGTGGTGGTTTGTGGAAATCAGAAACCTCAGGAACTTCCTGGTTTCAGGTGAGTGGGATTGATGATTTTCTCACCGTTTCGTCTATTTGTCAAGCGAAGAACGGTGATATTTATGTAGGAACAGGAGAAGGATTGTATACTAACTTTGGCAATGGTGCAGGTGGTTTGCCCGGAAATGGAATTTATAAATCTACAGATGGTGGCGATACATTTGTTCATCTGAGTGCTACCACTCCGGTGGCTAATAAAATAACTGAGAGGTGGGCGCATGTTAATGCTCTGGCGGCTTCTCCTAATTCTAACAGAATATATGCAGGAACAGAACGAGGGCTAATGATCTCGACAGATGGTGGAGCGACTTGGATTGCAGCTTCTTCAGGTACATTAACTACAAGTACGATTACAGACCTTGCTGTAGGACCGGACGGAACGGTGCATGCCAGTGTAGGTTATTTATCAGGTAGTATAAAGTATTTCAGATCAGATAAAAATGGAGATAATTTTACGGATGTAGACGCAAATATTGGATATTCCGGTTCAAGGGAGAGAATAAAGTTTGCTGTTTCACCACAGGATGAAGATTATGTTTATTGTGCTATCGCAGATGGCAGCTCTGCTCTAGGTGGTCTATTTAAATCGAAAGACGGAGGGGATACCTGGACTAAACTCGGACAAGGAAGCGGCAGTTTTACTCCATTATGTAACGCAGCTACTTGCCAGGGTTATTACGATCTCGCTCTAGCCGTAGACGCGGAAGATAAGAATAGAGTAATATTAGGTGGCGTTGAATTATGGGCGTATACTGATTTGTTTGGATGGGATCAATTAGATCTGCTAATACAAAGCAATGCAAATCCTTATTATGTTCATGCGGACAAACATGTAATCTTGTATAATCCCGGGAATCCTTCAATGTTCTTCGTTGGTACTGATGGCGGGATGTTTATTACCACTAATAACGGAGGCACATTTACGGCTACAAGCAGAGAATACAATACAGTTCAGTTTTATTCAGTAGCAGCCGGTTATAACGGTTGGGTTATGGG
>JACZTA010000030.1 GCA_022573915.1 Bacteroidota bacterium
TGCTGGGGATTACTAGGATCGCTTAAATCCACAATCTTTGTAGAAGCGCCCTCTGACACAATAATAGCATAATTTTTGTAAATCTTTACAGTCTTTTCCCCACTGGAATTAATTGAACCTCGATACATCCCAGTCGTATTAAAAGGCATGGTTATATTCGCATCCTTATCGATGGCAATAATGCCACCATTCCCGCCAATCTTTTTTAACTTATCATGAATCACCTCGTTGGCTGCATCCTCAAGAGAAAGACCTTTGTATTGCATCAACGCTGATATATCGTAAGCTACTATTGAACGGATAAAATACTCACCATGACCGGTAGACGAAACAGCACAGGAATTATTGTTTGCATAGGTACCTGCACCAATGATGGGCGAATCCCCTATTCTGCCGTACTTCTTATTCGTCATGCCCCCGGTAGAGGTTGCGGCAGCCAGATTCCCGTGTTGGTCGAGTGCCACAGCACCCACTGTTCCATATTTTTCATCGATATTAGTCTCTAATAAAAGACCTTTATCCATATTCTCTATTTTATTCTCTTCTTTATCCTTGATCTTCTGCAATTGCTGCCATCTCCGCTCGTCATAAAAATAGTCCGGGTCAACAATTTCTAATCCATTTTGTTCAGCAAATAATTCGGCGCCTTTTCCCATTAGCATTACATAGGAAGATTTTTCCATTACCGCCCTTGCCGCTGAGATCGGGTTCTTTATATTTGTCACTCCTCCAACAGCTCCCGCATTCAAAGTAGACCCATCCATGATAGAGGCATCCATTTCATTCTTTCCCTCACTGGTGAATACTGCACCTTTGCCTGCATTGAATAAGGGAGAGTTCTCCATCACATTGATGGCAGTTTCTACCGCATCCAGACTAGTACCGCCACGTTCCAAAATGACATACCTCGCTTGTAATGCCTCTTCCATCGCTGATATATATTTCTCCTCCATCTCCTGGGTCATCTTTGACTTTAATATCGTTCCTGCCCCCCCGTGAATTACTAATCCAAATTTTCCCATATTATCGCTTTGATCGTTAAAACTTGTGTGTAAAATTACTAAAAATGACAGGATAAGTATTGTGTATAGTGGTTTCATGAGCTTTTTTTTCTAAGTTAGTGAATTGTGATTGTAAAGGAAAGTTTGATGATGTGAGGGTATCGTTATCATAATTGAGAAATGGCTGGATGGTTGTATGGCTACATGGTTTAAGCTATTCTTGAGGGTAGATCAGTTTATCATGCGCTTTTTGAACTCTGCACGCTTCATGGTTGAAAATTAAAGACAAAAAAATATAAGGATTCGGGTATATTTCAATACCTAGAACCAAATATATCCTCAGCCATGTAACCATTTAGCCATGCAAATTATTAAAGTGAGTAGCATTTTTCCTTAGTTTTACTGCATGAACTCGCTGACCAAGATATTAAAATACCTGACCTATCGGTATAAAGGCCGAACGCGTCATTCCATTCATTCCCCTTTTGTTTATGAGTTCATTGAGCAGGTATTAATGAGAAGAGACCGTCCAACAGAGCTTCTGGAAATTGATAATTTGAGAAAAAGCTTGTACTCTTCCCAATTCTCTTTGTCATATGATGATTTAGGAGGCAAATCACTCACAACCAACAGCAAGACGATTCGAGTGAGCACGATTGCCAAGAACATGGCGATTCCACTCAAGTTCGGCCGTATGTTATTCTTTCTCGTCGAGCAAGTAAAACCTAAATCAATATTGGAAATAGGAACATCTTTGGGTTTGAGTACCAGCTACTTATGCATACGAGGGGAACATGAAAAGTGTATTACACTCGATGGAAACCCGGAGGTATTGAAAGTAACCAGACAGAATTTTGAAAAACTAGGATTGTCTTCCGTGAACATTTACGAAGGCAGCTTTGATCATACCCTGCCTGAGGCAATTAATGACCTGGGAAAAGTTGACATGGTATTCTTTGACGGAAACCACCAATTGGAACCAACCCTGGATTACTTCAATAAATGCAAGGCAATTGCCAACGAAAATGCCGTATTTATATTTGACGATATCCGATGGTCTGCGGGCATGGAGCAGGCATGGGATACGATCAGATCTGATCCCAGGCTTACAGTAACGATCGATCTCTTTTCCATAGGTCTTGGCTTCTTCAGGCCCGGGCAGGAGAAGGAACATTTCGTGTTAAGATATTAATTTGTGGATACGGATAATTTTAATTCGAATATTTATTTTTAATATTACACCATAAGATCAGCTCAGCTTGTTAAATCAATTCTAAATCCTTTATCATGAAAAAATTAATCATTGGCGCATTAGTGGGTATGGTAATCCTCTTTGTTTGGGGTTTCCTTTCGTGGGTGCTTCTCCCTCTGCACCATCATTCATTAAAGTATACCCCGCAGCAGGATGATATTATGAGCACTCTTAATGAAGGCATGGAAGAAGAAGGGTTGTTCGTGCTTCCGAGTGTCGTTGATCGTGATATCAAACTCTTTGATAAGGAGTACAAGACTAAGTCTGCCAAACTTAGGAAAGAGATGAAAGGAAAACCGTACGCGATGATTATATACGGCAGAGAATTTGTTGGCGAGACACCAATGACATTTATCTACTCACTGCTCTTTCAGTTCTTTGCCGTGTTTGTTGCCGGTTTATTTCTGTCTCTTGCAGGCGGATCATTAACCTCGGGATTCCAGCGATGGTGGTTAGTAATGTTATTTCCTTTAATGATAACGTTAGAGGCGCACATGGTATCCTGGAACTGGATGATGTTTCCCTGGCATTACATTAAAGGCATGGTCCTGGATACTTTTGTTTCATGGGCATTGGTTGGCGTATGGTTGGCGTTTTATTTTAAGAGTCGATAACGAGGCCTTTCTACCCTTCTCATTAATTAGCATTCATTAACAGAAATTCCTTCTGAATGTAAATCGAATGTCCTACATTTGTGGGCTAAATTTTTGACTATGAAATGGTTTTCAATCTTATTAGTGATCCTGTTTTGTTCTTCCCAGGCCTTTTCTCAGGCAAATCTTCCGGATAACTTCTTCATAAAGTTTCTTGATAATGGCTTAGAAGTCTTGGTCATTGAAGACAAAAGCATTCCGCTGGCAACCATCGAGATTTGTGTCAGGAATGGCGCGTATACGGAGTCTCCTGAGTACGATGGTTTATCACATCTTTATGAGCATATGTTTTTCAAAGCAAATAAGGAGCTGCCAAGCCAGGAAGCATTTTTAGAAAGGGTTCAAGAATTAGGTATAGTATTTAATGGCACTACGTCGGAGGAGCGGGTTAATTATTATCTCACTCTGCATAAAACCAATTTGGAAAACGGTTTAAACTTTATCAACACAGCCATCCGTTATCCATTATTTCTTAAAGAAGAGATGATAAAAGAGAATCCTGTTGTGGATGGAGAATTTCAACGTTCCGAATCCTCCCCTGTGTTTCATCTATTGGATGGTTTGTCGCATAATATGTGGAAGGAACATTATAGCAGGAAAAATGTTATTGGCGATCATGACATCATCATGAATGCCACACCTGAAAAAATGAATTTCATCAAGAGCAAGTTCTATTATCCTAATAATACCTTGTTAGCGGTAGCGGGTGATGTAAACCACAGCGAGGTATTCGAATATGCTAATACGATATTTGGCGATTGGGAAGCATCTGATTTTGACCCTTTCGAAAAATACCCGATCCCCGAATTTGAACCATTGAAATACTCCATGCAGTTTGTGGTAGAAAGTGAAAATGCAAGAGTGCCTTACTTCGTCATGGCATTTCATGGCCCTGACACAAGAAATGATATAGAAGCAACTTACGCAGCCGATGTCTTTTCATTTATTCTTTCGCAGAGTTCGTCCAAATTTCATAAGGACATCCTCGAAAGCGGGTTAACGGTGTTTACCAGTGTTGGTTACCAAACCCTTAAGCACGTTGGACCAATACAGATCATAAGCGTTTTGAAGTCACCCGAGGAGCTTGAACTTTTCATGAAAACCTTAAACGAACATATCGATATGTGGGATTCGGATGATTATTTTACAGACGAGCAAATGCAAACTTCAAAGGATCTGCTTGCAATTGATGATGCTTACAGTAAAGAAAAAACCTCTTCTTTTATTCATACCACAACTTATTGGTGGGCTTCGGCAGATATCGATTATTACGTGAACTATATGGATAACCTGCAGAAAGTCACACGCGAGGATATTAAGAAGTACGTCAGGAAATATATCAAGGGGCAACCTTACGTAGCCGGACTACTGGTTCATCCGATGCACCGGGCACAGTTCAGCATCGATGAAAAATTTATTGCGACACGAAATATCGAAGATTATCTTTTAGAGTTTGACTATAACAGCGCCGCATTAAACTATGGATCCAAGGAACACTTGAACAGCCTCTCGCAGTGGCTGGATATTAATCCTGATGTACAAATTAAAATACACGCTCGTGCAGATAAGTCGGAGAAATGGTCAAAGTGGAGAGCTAAAAAAAGGCTGAAGGCAGCAACCACTTACCTGGTAGAAAATGGTATCGGGAAAGATCGTTTAAATACTAAAGGAAATAAAAAGTTGATCAAGATAATAAGGGGTCCGAAAGATGAGCATCTATCAACTATAAAGAATGTCACCTTTTCTATAAACTGATTAAGGAAGAAAATCATGAAGAGAATAACTGTATCATTAATTGCAATATTAATATTGGTAGGAAGCAGTATGAACCGATTCGCTTACGGAAACCTGGATGAAAAGTCGTTAGTGACCGAAAGCAATGTGGATGGATTACAAGTCATCTCCAAGAAAGCCTTCAATGATATAATTAGTGTTCAGCTGTTCATTAGAGGGGGAACTGCTTATTATACGAAGGAGCAAGAAGGCATCGAGGCCCTGACACTGGGTGTTGTGACTCATGGAGGAACAATGACTCAACCGAAAGATGATTTCCAAAGCGAATTGGAAAAACTGGGAACTACGATAGGCGGCAATTCCGGCCTGGATTTTTCAACCATTACGATGAAGTGTATTAAAAAGAATTGGGCAAGGTCGTGGGAGATGCTGACTGATATTATCTTAAACCCCGACATTGAAGAAGCAACTTTTTTATTAAATAAGGACAATGCGATCAGTGCTATCAAGCAGGACGATTCGAGTCCGGATGCCAGGTTGGAGGAAATGTCCAGAGATGCTTCGTTTCAAGATCATTTTTACTCTATCAAACCCAATGGTTCTGAGGCCAGTCTAGAGAAGCTTCAGCTTGAGGATATAAGAAATTATTATTCTACACTGATCAATAAATCCCGGTGCTTTCTGGTGGTGGTTGGTAATCTTGATGGTAAAGAGTTAGAGCTCCGGGTAAAAGAATCGTTGGCCAAAATGCCGGAAGGGAGATTCGCAACTAAAACCTTCAACCGGTTGAACATCACAAAATCTTCAGTGGTGTTTGAAGAACGGGATATTGCAACGAATTATATCCAGGGCACCATTGGAGCTCCATTGCCCCTCACTGATGAGAACAGGGCAATGATAGTGGCTATGGCCATCTTATACGATCGTTATTTTGAAGAAATAAGGACGAAGAGAGGACTTTCCTATTCTCCACAATCCTATCTGCGTAATCGCCGTACACCTTCTGCTATCATTTATGTGACGACCATCGAGCCGGATGCGGCAGTGCAGGTCATGATCGATGAATTGAAGAAAATCAAGAAAGACGGTTTCGAGGATTCTGAATTGAAGAATAAAAAAGCCGGCTTCCTTACCCGGCATTATATGCAACTCGAAACAAATGATTCACAAGGAGATATGTTGGGACGAGCGGAGATCCTTGGTGGTTGGGAGAAGACAGAGACATTCGTGGATGACATCAACGCACTTACCTTAGAGGATATCAATGATACCTTCGATAAATATGTTAAAGGGGTGAATTGGGTTTATCTGGGACAAAAGGACCAGTTTAACGAAGCAACCTACTTACAGTCTTTGAACTAGTTAGGAATTTTTGAATTTGAGTCGCATCTCACGACGCTCTAAGGCACCATCAAATCTTTTTTGTTCAGTTTCAGATTCTGTCTCAGACGCTGGTACTTTCACGGGCTTACCATCATCATCCAACGCAACAAAAGTATAATAAGCCTCATTGCTCTTCACCTTATTTCCGGAATTGGGCTGACCATCTTGATTAGAAAGATGTTCCGACCAAACCTCGATATACACTTCCATAGAGGTAGTAAAGGCCCTGGTTACTTGCGCTTTTATTGTTACTACGTCTCCCAAGGCTATGGGATGCTCGAAAGAGACCGTATCGACAGAAGCGGTGACCACTACCCTATTGGAATGTTTACCCGCGCTGATGGCAGAGCATACATCCATCCAATGCAGCAGCCGCCCTCCGCGCAGGTTTCCAAGCACATTTGTGTCATTAGGTATTACTAATTCGGTCATGATGGTTAGGGAGTCGGAGACTTTTCTTGGATTCATTTTTACAAGGCGTTTTTGACAAAGATAATAAAAAGAGAATGTGGAATTTTGCAAATTGAAATTTGAAATTTGAAATTTGCAAATTGCAATTTTCAAAACCGCCACCAAAGATTTACTAATTTTGCATACAAATGGTCCAAATCTTAAAAGCAAATTTACATTGGACTTTGGACATGAGACTAATTTCATTCCGGCCTCGTAGCTCAATTGGATAGAGCATCTGGCTTCGGACCAGAGGGTTGGGGGTTCGAGTCCTCCCGGGGTCGCCAAAGGCGATTGAGATTGGGTTTGTGATTGAGATTGAAAAGAGTGAATCTCTTGCTTGATGCAATGAGGGAGGACGAGAAGTTTATGCGCCGTATACGCCGGTAGGCGAAGGAGGCGTAAGTCCTCCCGGGGTCGCCAAAAGCGAGTGAGATTGGGTTTGTGATTGAGATTAAAAAGACTGAATCTCTTGCTTGATGCAATAAGGGAGGACGAGAAGTTTATGCGCCGTAGCCGCCGCTAGGCGGAGAAGGCGTAAGTCCTCCCGGGGTCGCCAAAAGCGAGTGAGATTGGGTTTGTGATTGAGATTAAAAAGACTGAATCTCTTGCTTGATGCAATAAGGGAGGACGAGAAGTTTATGCGCCGTATCCGCCGGTAGGCGGAGGAGGCGTAAGTCCTCCCGGGGTCGCTAAAATGGATTGCGATTGTGATTGAGGTTGCGGTTGGCAATATTAATATGGTTGATCGCATATCGGTGTTGGGTGTTCGATATTCGGTGTTCGAGCCCCTAAATGCGGCAGAATATCCAACACCCATTAACAAATAATGAAATTCGAAGATGACGCTCCTCAACCCGAATGTCATCTGTAGTAAGGAAAATTCAATTGGAAATTGATCCCCCCCTGGCGCGCGCTTGTAGCGCGTGACAAGAGGGTCTGAAACTAAAAAAAGAAATTGAAAATAATTAGGAATAATAGAGTTGCAAAAAAACTGAGTTTTTTAATAATATGCCTATTATTTGGTGGTTGTGAAGAAAATCAGAAAATTGAATACTATGAAAATGGAAATGTATATAGCATTTTAGTCGTGAACAAAAAAACGGGAGTAGATACTTTAAAAAAGTTTTATGAAAACGGCAAAATAGATAGAATTGTAATTTTTAAGAATGGTAGAAGGAATGGAAGATACTTGACATTCCACGATAATGGTCAAGTAATGGTAGAAGCGTATTATGAGTTAGGTAAATTAAATGGTAAATATCTAGCGTATAATGAGAATGCCACACTGATTAAAGATATGAAATATGTTGAAGGTAAGCTAGATGGAGTACCGGTTTCTGCGAAACTTTATGATCTACATGGAAGGTTAATTATGGAACAGAATAGTGACACTACGGTGTATTATTAATTATGCTGCTATAAATAGCTCCACTGGCGCGCGCTTGCGGCGCGTGACAAGAAACACTGCAAACCAGTATTCTTTTTCACTTATTCAAATTTGTCGACACGATTGCTAATTGAATCTTGCAAATATTTTTACGGCATTGTACTTTGCCTTTATGTCGGAGAAATACAAGTTCGTTGACCCTGAAGGTATTTATTTCGTTACACCAACGATCACGGCATGGATAGATATTTTTACAAAGCCGGAATATTCTGAAATCCTAGTGGAATCATTGAGATACTGCCAAAAGGAAAAAGGATTGATAGTCCATGCATGGTGTATCATGTCAAGCCATTTGTATTTGATTGTTAGCAGTCGCGGTGATAAATTATCATCTATTATTAGAGATTTCAAAGCTTTTACCAGCAAGCAGATTACGAAACAGCTTTATGAAGGAAGTGATAGTCGCAAAGAATGGATGTTGTCCATGTTTTCTTCAGCCGCCGATAAAATTAAAAGGAATATACATTATAAGGTCTGGCAAGATGGTAATCATCCAGTCTTGCTTGATACAAACAGGATGATGGAAGATCGGCTAAATTATCTTCATCAAAATCCGGTGGAGCAAGGCATTGTTAGCACACCGGAATATTACATCTATAGTTCTGCTCAGGACTATACAGGTGATAAAGGTCCAATAGAAATCGAATTATTGGATTAAAGTTTGTCACGCGCTGCAAGCGCGCGCCAGCAAAGACCGAAGACCATGCCCATTGAACCTTGAACTTTGAACTTCTCCTATCTCCGTGTAAGATTTCTGATAAATTCAGAATCTAATAATTGATCATTTAAATTAAATATTAATTAATTTTAATCTTTGTAAAATGGCACGCAGATCATGATGCCCTTCGGGAAAAACATCTTCAAAACCATTTATTAATAAATGCAGCGATATGAAGGAACTCAAAGAAGAAACCTCAACTCAAAAACTATACTGGGATACTGAGAATGAGATTGTGATAGGAGAACTCTTCGCTGACCTCACAACCGAGGCACTTGCAAAGGAAAACATTGACGCTCAAGAGAGGGTTCGGGACAGTCTGAGTAAAGAAAAAACCAGGGTACTTGTTGATATGACGACCGTCAATGCGATATCCAAGGAGGCAAGGGACTATTTCGCAAATGAAAGAACGGCATCAATTCAACGGGCTACCGCATTGTTGATTGGATCACCCGTTAGCAGGGTAATAGGAAATTTCTTTCTGGGCCTGAATAAACCGTTATCTCCTACCAAATTATTTACAGATCAAGAGCAAGCTATTAAGTGGCTACACACTTTTGGCAATGACTAAACAACAACTTGATAAGCGATTAGATGACATCATAGGCATGGTGGAGAGTATCGCAGCCATGGACTTCTCCCGCAGACTTCCCCTCGGCAATACTGCTGATAGTATTGATGCCGTTTCGGTGGGCCTCAACATGTTATGTGAGGAATTGGAGGCCAATGTGGTTGAAAGATCCAGGCTTGAAGAGATCAATGATAGTCTTGAAAGATTCGCTGCCTCTGCAGCTCATGATATGAAATCCCCTTTGATCGTATCAATATCATTGGCCGAACTTCTTAAGGATGAACTCAAGGATTATAAGGACGAAAAAGTCTTAGAGTATCTTGAACTATTGTTGGCAACGAACCTCCGAATGAATAAGATGATCACAGGCATACTGGAATATTCTCGAATAAGCTTTGCTAAAATAAAACCGCAGCAGGTTGACATGGTAAAATTATGTAAGGAAATTGCCACATCGTACAGCACGATCAAGCAGGTGTCCATAACAATCGATGATAAGATGCCAATTGTAATGCATTATGAAACGGCGCTTACTCAGATCATCAGTAACCTGGTTGACAATGCTATAAAATTTAATGACCAGGAAACCTGCGAAATAGAAATTCATTCAGCAGACAATGGAGACCATTATGAAATTTCTGTAACAGACAATGGCCGGGGCATACTTCCGGAGAATCGCGAAAAGATTTTTGACCTATTCGAAAATCTTAAGTCAGAAAAAAAGAACAGCATTGGAATTGGACTGGCAACGGTGAAGAAAATTGTTACTGAAACGAAAGGCAAAATATGGGTAGAAGCAACGGAGGATCAAGGAGCAAAATTTATATTTACCATTGATAAGCGTTATTTTACTAATAATGGCAAGAAATAAAGTCACAAAAAAATGAAAATATTGAGACCTATCCCGGTAATAATAATGCTGATTGCAATAGCTCAAATTGCAAACGGACAGGACTTCAAAGTTCCTAAAAACTATAGTTTCGAGGAGAAAGAGGATTATGCACAATACGAGGAAGATATACTTGATTGCATCGACTGGCTTGAGAATACGCCTATTAATGAGGAAAGGAAAAATAGAGGAGATGCAACCGGATTTTTTTTAGCGTGGATCCTTGGCACCCCGGACGTAACAATTGAAATTAACTCTGCGGTGCTGGACTTTGACAAGAAAAACCCTAGCTTACTCATAACATTTATGGGTGGGTGGACAAGATTTGCGCTGGAAAACCCTAAGCGTAAATCAGACACGATTAAAGGAACTCTGGCGGGAGTGAAGAGTGTAATAAAAGTGTATAAAAGAGACGATGGGATGAAGAAGGACAGGAAAATGGAAAAATTGATAAAATTGCAAGAGGAAGGCGAACTTGAAAACTGGGTTATTGATAAGCTAAAAATGTAACTTAAAGGGTTCTTACCTACACACCTGTTAATCTTCCCGATATGAAGCTATTATCCCTGCCCCTTATCTTATTTATCATTTTATACGGTTGCGGAAATCAGCAAACTGAGAATACCGACACCAAATCTGAAGTATTGGAGACGGTAGAAATTGAGGAGGGCGAGATAGCGGAAGAAAGTGAACAGATTGAGGAGCCATCACCACACTTTGAACTGTTATCGCAGTTGGAAGGCACCTATTTTATACTCACGGAAGAGTTTGATGGTTATTATTATGAAGAACCTTGTGGTTTCGTTGAATTTGATGTCAAGATAGTAGAGGTCTCGGAATACTCGGATAATTGGGAAATTTATCTGCCCGGAGATTATGGAGAATATTATACCATTACGAGTGCAGAAGAAAAGAATGAAGGTATTTACATTACGGCTACCGAGGAAGTGGAAGGTGAAGTACGAACCTGGGCATTTCTTCCTAATCCTGCTGAATATGTTTGGGAGTTTATCACGCTGGGATTGAAGTATAATCCGCAAATTGTTAAGGCTGAGAATCTCGAGGAATTTGAGATCCGGCCTTGCCTGGATGCTTTGGAGATCATGAGAGAATTACCTTCTACCTGGTACATGATCAGTGTCATTGATGGCAAAGATGTCATCTATGAACCTTGCTTTGAACCACCCGGCGGTTTTAGTATTGACAAAGACGCCAAATGGCTCGACTTCTGGACAAGCGGGGATCCATTTGAAATATTGTCTATGGTTAAGCACAATAACCGGATTGAGATTGTATATAAATCCGAATTTGATCCGGAAGAAAAGACTTTCATAATGCATAACTACTCTTTCAGCCAAACAGCACAATTCGGTTACGGGATAGAAGAAGACGAGATGTACGTAAGCGATGAGCTGAGGAGTATGTATCCAACCGTCGAGGAAGAGTGCGACGAATATGATGAATGAGACTTATAAAAAGTGGTTGTTTTAATTGTAATTGTTAAAGATTATATTTGCTGATTCGATTGGTTAGCACTTAAACTAAGTCACCTTTTATTATTAAGTATGAATAAAATAACTAAAAAATTAATCGAGCTCTCACAGGGCCATCTTCAACCCGGTGAAGAGTTACTTGTTGGTTTACGAATTAACCTGAAAGGCACCGCATTTGGTGTTGGACTCCAGGCACTTGGAAGCGTAGGAGGCACTATTTGGGGATCCGAAGTTATTAAGGAAGGCGAGGAATAAGCAAAGGAGGCCGGTATTCCATTTGCTCAGTCGATGGCCATGGGCCTGAGTAGTGAACGTGTTCTCTTGTGGTCGCGGTCATCCTGGACAGGCCGACCAAAGGATTTTCTAGGCCATATACCTTTGACCGATATAAGTACTGCGCGATTTGAAGCAGGGAGACTTGGCGACAAATTGTTTTTGGAATTTAATAAAGGAAATACACTTGAACTCGAATCAGTCAAGATAGATAAGGGAGAGGATTTTGTAAACCAACTTCAAGCGCTATTAAATTCAAATTAGGTATTTTGTCTCAAAGCTACGGGACGTACACCATTCCGGCGTAGAATACAAAGAATCGTGTAAGGCCATCTGCGCGTGTTTTTCTCCATAACACCGGATTGCCATATGTAAACCGGAGTCGTAAGTTCTCATTTATATTATAGGTATAACCAGCATTTATATTTATTGTCAGTTGATTAGAACCATCAAGTAGCATTGATTGGTTTTGTGCATCGATGATCTCATCCTTCTGAAATCTCCAAATAGGCAGTAAGCCTAACGTGAACATCTTGTTGTCTTTCAAAAATTTTCGTTCAATTCTCACCATTAAGTCATCACCTCGTTTCAGCTGATTACTCTCAAAATAATCAAACGCTTTAGGATCACCCTGCCAAACATTGTGTAAAAAACCATTTTCGTTACCATTTAGTGCGTGTTGGTACCCGACAGCAAAATGCCAAAGTCCTCTGTTTATTGTCAATCCCACCATGAGATCATGAGTTCCGGCGCTGGATTGGTATGGCATAGGAAACGACTGTCCCAGCTCATTCAAGTCGTTTGCATTATCTGAAGCAACCTTACCACCAGCCACGAAAATCATCTCGATGTCCTTGTTATTCATAAAAAGAACATTAATGCTAATAATGAGATCGCCCAGTCCGGCATTATTACCCAAATCCCCTGCCGCAAAAAAATAAGGAATTCGCGCCTGCACAAACCCCCTATCGAATATTGCAATTCGAACCTCCGCTATTGTCTTACTAATCAATGTGAAACGCTCACCCATCTCAAGTGTTTGTCCTAATGAAAAAGTATGCCGAATTGAATCTTCTTCACCTGAGTCCATGCTGCCTAAAGTACAAACACCCGCATCACTGCAGCCCTGGCCGAACAGCGTATTTACATGCAGCAACGCTACGAATAAAATATAATAGGTAAGATGCTTCACAGGGTTAAGATCAGAAATAGTTGTTTAACTCCCGATTGTCTTTAAGCAAGCCGGTATGCATTGAACTTTTAAACTCTGATCGGATGCATTCCGTTCCTCATCCTCCATTTTCATTGGAAAAGAGTATGAAATTATCCGGTTTGGCACTTATTTATTCCACCGTCAAAACTTGTCCAATATGAAATCGATTCTTTAGAGTTCTTGTAAAAGAGTAATTTTGCGGTCATTTTCAAAAGATAAGAACAACAGTAGTATGGATATTAGAAATATCGCCATTATAGCGCATGTAGATCATGGTAAAACAACCCTGGTGGACAGAATCTTGCAGAAAGTGAATATGTTCAGGGATAACCAGGAAGTGCAGGATTTAATCCTGGATTCAAATGATCTGGAACGCGAACGAGGAATCACCATTTTATCTAAGAATGTATCTGTGCGTTATAAGGATGTTAAAATTAATATTATCGATACACCCGGTCACTCTGATTTTGGCGGAGAAGTAGAACGAATACTGAATATGGCTGATGGGGTGCTTTTACTGGTCGATGCTTTTGAAGGACCTATGCCTCAAACTCGATTTGTCTTGGAAAAAGCATTACTAATGGGTTTAAAACCAATAGTAGTAATTAATAAGTTAGATAAACCAAATTGTAAACCGGAAGAGGCAAACGAATTGGTTTTTGATCTGATGTTTGCCCTCGATGCTAGTGAAGAACAACTGGACTACCCGGTTGTGTATGGTTCTTCTAAATTGGGTTGGATGGGGCCCGACTGGAAAAATCCTACAGAAGATATTTCTTATTTGCTCGATACAATTCTAGAATATTTTGATCCACCTAAAGATAACCCGGGATCCTTACAGTTGCAGATCAGTTCGATGGATTATTCCTCATACACAGGCAGTATTGCAGTTGGAAAAGTGCACAGAGGAAGTATCAAGATGGGTGACCAGGTATCTTTGGTTCAGAAAAATGGGGAAATCTCCAAATCTGTGGTCAAAGAACTTTATCTCTTCGAGGGATTAGGAAAAGAAAAGACCAAACAAGAAGTAAAAGCCGGTGAAATAGTTGCCATCATGGGACTGGAAAATTTTGAAATCGGCGATACCATTGCCGACTTTGATGCGCCCGAAGGCTTAAAACCTATCGAAATAGATGAACCTTCTATGAGCATGTTGTTTACCATCAATAACTCACCCTTCTTTGGTAAGGATGGGAAATTTGTTACTTCAAGACAGGTCCGGGAAAGATTGTATAAAGAAACCGAAAAAAACCTTGCATTAAGAGTTAAAGACACCAATTCGCCGGATAAACTGATTGTCTACGGCCGTGGAATTTTGCACTTATCTATCCTGGTCGAAACGATGCGCAGAGAAGGATACGAGATGCAGTTAGGACAGCCTAAGGTGGTGATTAAAGAAATAAACGGATTCAAGCATGAACCGGTAGAACTGCTTCATGTTAATGTCCAGGAGAAATTTTCCGGCAAGGTCATAGAAATCGTTACTAAGCGCAAAGGAGATATTCTAAATATTGAGACAAAAGACGATAGGGTAATACTCGAATTCAAGATAACCGCAAGAGGCCTGATCGGGTTAACTAACCCCCTACTCACGGCTACCGAGGGAGAAGCTGTGGTCTCGCATAGATCCAATGGGTATGAACCATGGAAAGGCGAGATTCAAAATAAAAGAAACGGTGCCTTGATAGCAATGGAAACAGGCACGTCGATCGCTTATTCCATAGATAAACTGCAAGACCGGGGTAAGTTTTTTATCGAACCAAATGAACCCATCTACGCAGGCCAGGTAATTGGAGAAAGCACGAGGTATGATGATCTTGTCGTCAATGTGATCAAGACCAAAAAACTATCCAACATGCGAGCATCCGGGTCAGATGATAAAGTCGTCATCACCCCCGCGGTCAAATTTTCATTGGAAGAAGCTATGGAGTATATTGGGGAGGATGAATATGTTGAAGTAACGCCTAAATCAATTCGCCTAAGAAAGATCATGCTCAACGAACTCGACAGAAAGAGAAAACGGAAATCTGAAGTCTGAAATAAAAGAACCTGATGCAGATGAGATTGGCTCATATCCTGGTATTCGCTATAATATTTACCAGTAATTCTTATTCTCAAATTCTCTTCAGTGGTGCCATAGGCTATTTCGGGGAAAATATTACGTCCACCGGATTTGTTCTGGAAGCCGAATACGAAGAATTTTTTAGAAAATATTCGTCTCTCCCGCTTAGGTTTGACTTAGGATATTATTCCGGGCCAGATTATAATGTTGCACTATTTGATGTCCACAAAGGTCATAGAAAACATTATCATCTGGGATATTATTTTGAAGAATCTGCAGGTATTGGAATAATGCTAACCGGTTATAAGGGTGGGACGGGCGTGTATGTAGATAAATTTGGTAATACCTTACTACACGGTAATGTGGCGCAATGGTCATTCTTGCCTTCGTTGACTTTCGGTATCGGTTATAACGTCACGAAGAAAAAGAAAACACAGAATTTGATTTGGATCAGACCGAAGATGTACTGGAATCTCGGTTTCAGAGGAATAAAACAACCCTATGCAGCTTTGCAGATCGGGTATACTCATAACTATGTGACAATTGAGAATTTAGACAAGTAGGATAAAGCTAATTGAGCACCTTGTTGAATACTTAAAAATGAGTTAAAACTTCCTTGGCACCACCCTTCCGAAACAGTTATTGAGTAATTTTGAAATTGATAATACAATTTACAGCTATTGCCTGTGAGCGTTCTTTGATATCTTTGCCCGCATGAAATCAAAATTAAAGAACCTAATATTATCGATAGGTTCCCTCTTATTGATTCTGATGATCACGGAAATCATTCTAAGTGTCTTTTATCCGGTCGACTACATGAAACCTATAAAGACTCAGCGGAGGGATACCTGGACAAAAATGATGCATAGAAGGTCAGATATTCCCGGTTTGAGCTATGAGTTGGTGCCAAACGCTCAAGAAAGCGCCGTGTGGACATACGTTACAGTAAACAGCTTTGGTATGCGTGATATCGAAAGAGAAATCCAAAAAAAAAGCGGCACAAAAAGAATAGCGGTATTGGGTGATTCTTTTACTTTTGGATTTAGTATCGATAGTGAAGATTTATTTACAAGAGTTTTGGAAAGGATGCTAAATGATTCTATTGACAACCAAGGTTACCAATTTGAAGTGCTGAATTTTGGAGTGGGAGGTTATTCAATAAGGGATGAGGCTTTGGTTTTAGAGTATAAAGTACCGCAATGGAACCCTGACCTGGTAATAATAAATTATGTCCTGAATGATGCTTTAATGGATCCGGACCAACCTCTACATAAGTATTTTAGAGATACAAAATGGTGGCAGCATTTAAATATAACAAGATTGGTAGCTGAACGTACACATAATCCGGTACCCAAAGAACCCCGGTTGTCAGATTTTCTTACGAGGATATACTATCCCGATTATCATAATTGGAAAGGGGTAGAAAAAGCGTTCTCTGACATAAAGAAAACGGCGATTGCTAATGATTATAATATCGTCTTATTGGTATTTGCCGAAATTCCAAACGGTGAAAACTGGGATAATTATGATCATATCAGGCAGTTTGAAGAACAGGTAATTAATGAGGGAAAAATGAACGATTTCTATATAATGGATCTTTATGATGAGTTTGTCAAGCATGCACCCGGCAAGTTAAGAGTATCGGAGAAGGATCATCATCCAAATATAAAAGGCCACTATCTGACCGCAAAATTTCTTAAAGATCAACTCACGGGTGAACACAAAAGTTTGCTCTTTGATTAATAATTAAATATTCGTTTAGTAATGAATTAAAAGTGCAGTGTCAGCACTATAATCCCAGACAACAACAAAATGAAAACTTTATTGATTTTAATAGCGCTGATCTCTTTTGTCAGCTTGAGCACTTCTGCTCAATCCTATTGCAGTATAACGACAGCCTTGGCCTATACAATGGATATGCCCGGAATTACCAACTTTCAATTAAACACCATTGATCGAACTTCTGCTGCAATAGAATGTGGCGGCACAGGTTGTAATAGTTATGTAAACACGGGTGAATCGACCGAATTGGAGTTAGGCCAAACCTATACTTTTTCGCTCACACATACCAGGGATGCCATGAATTTTCCGGCCGTGGAAAACAATATCAGAATATGGATCGATTATAATAATAATGGCACCCTGGATGACGCGGGTGAAACAGTAGTCCTTATGGACTTGGAAACTTTTGGCACTACAACGGGGTCTTTCACGGTTCCTTTAACGGCAACATTGGGTATTACAGGAATGCGTATTACTGCAAAAATGAGCATAGGTGGAGGGCATTCACTACCCACAGCTTGTGACATCCCTGCCGATCCACTTGGTTATCATGGAGAATTTGAAGATTATACAGTTAATATTATGGCAACACCTTCGGGAATAGACGAAAATTCCATTGGAAATGCGGTAAGTGTTTTTCCAAATCCTACCAGTGGAATAATCAATATTGAAAGTGAAGCAAGAATATCGATAATTGAAATAACAAATCTGCTTGGCGCAAAAGTCTATTCAAGCAAGATAAATGACCGGAATGCTGAAATAGATTTAAGTAATCAACCCAGGGGAATTTATTTCTATACTTTAATAAACGAACGAAACATAATTACCCGGGGAAAGGTAATGGTGGACTAGAAAACCGGTTACGGGTAACGCGACAGGCGGTGGTTTCTTCGGGCCGGTGTCTGGTAAATCCAGAATTACCTCTTTAATACTAACCATTAATGATCTTGCTAATTCGATGGATACCGCAGCCCTTAACAGAATATTTCAGGAGACCATAGAAGATCTTCGGTCCATGGATAAGACTATTGTAAAACTATGATCTTTAAAAGGCTGTGGTAATTGCCTTACGCAATGTACTTTCATCCATCAGCCCCGTACCTCGCCACAGCTCTACTCCATTTTTAAAAACCAGGAATACAGGAACACCCTGAATATTGTACTTCCTGGCCAGCGCTTTGCTTTTGTCAGCATCGACACGTAAAACAATCGCTCTCCCTTCAAAATCTTTTTGAAGATCATCTACAATAGGAGCCATTTTTTTACATGGAGCGCACCATACCGTGTGAAAATCAACCAGCATGGGTTGCTCTGTAGCTAATAATTTATTAAAATCATCGACGGTAAGTTCCTTTATGTTTTTATCAATTTTATCTTCGGATATGACGATTTGATATCCTGCTTCCTCCCAGGCCAGAATTCCTCCATCGAGGTTATAGATTTCAATAAAACCCTGCCTGAGCATTATCTCCGCTGCCTTTGCACTTCTTCCTCCCGACCTGCAATAAATATAAATCGGTTTATCCTTTTGTATAAGATCCATTTTTTGCTCAAATCCTTCATCGTAAAAATCAATAAAACTCGCACCTTCAATATGACCCTGCGCTGTCTCCGCCGGAGTGCGAACATCCAAAACAATTCCTTCTCTGTTATTGGTTAGGTCGAGGAATTGCCTGGCAGAAATATCAGTGACCTTGTCGTAGTTGGTTTTTTGCCCATGAGCATGAATACTATAGCCCAAGATCAAGTAAGCAAGTAAGACAATTGAGAAAGTTTTCATACGGGCAAATTTAGATATTCCTACTTTAATAAAGCTCGTTTTGATTGAAGTTTTGGCGGCAGTTGAACCTCCCGGGAACTCATTGCTTTTCATATTACGCGCTCATTCTTTAAATACATTCACTTCAATGCTTCTCTTTATATTTTTGTTTTCTATATATTGAGAATTATTTTCAGTCAAGTTAATTCAGTTCTGCCTACAATATGAGCCCGGAAGCAACTAAATGGAATCCCTCTGTCCTGCAAAAGTTCCGTCATAAAACGGATCCCTTAGCCGATAAACTTATTGAAGAGATTATTTCATCAGGTGAAGAAATGGCCATTAATAAACTGTTTAATGATTTGGTTAAAAATGCCGGTTTATCTGACGTACAGTTTCCAAAAAACGTAGAGAAGTACTTTCAGGAAACAAGCATATTACCGGAGTGGGCAGACCAAAAAAAGATCAGGATCGGACAAAAGGTCTTTGAACGCCATGGCCCTACTATCTCACTTGTACTAATGTTCAAGTCGTTGCCGGAAGCGTACGCTTGTGCAAATGGTGCCATGGTGTTATACAAAACGGGCCGTCTGTCAACACATAATGGTTCCGTTGACATGTTGACACGCAGGTTGATGGAAACCGCTCAGTTCGTAATTAATGTATGCGAGAAAGGTGGGTTGAACCCTGATGGTAATGGCATCATCACTGCTCAAAAAGTAAGGCTCATTCATGCTGCTATTCGATATTTCTTAAAAAAAGACGATTGGGACACCGCCACCCTGGGTGAGCCCATCAACCAAGAAGACATGGCCGGTACGCTGCAGTCCTTCTCCACTTTGATACTCGAGGGGCTGAAAATGATTGGAATTGAACTGACACCGAAAGAAAATGAAGGTTATTTTCATTGCTGGCGAATTATAGGACATGTAATGGGTTTAGACCCCGAATTAAATGTCGAAACCTATAAGGAAGGACATGAATTGGGTTATGCCATCCTGGACCATCAATGTGCAGCTTCTGAGCAAGGTAAAGAATTGACCAAAGCTATGATAAGTTTTATTGAACATATGCTTCCGGGTAATCTATTCGAACATATTCCACCGGCACTGATACGATTTTTTGTAGGCGATAGGATTGCAGGATTTCTTGCGCTTGAGGAACATCATAACCTTCTGGAGAAAATTATACCTAAGCTGCCCAAAGAGACACAGAAAGATATTGCGGAAACTGATGACCCTGCTGCAATATTTGGGAAATTAGTTTCGCACATAAACATGTTCCTCTTAAATAGTATGAACCATTATTTCAACCACTATAAAGGCGTGCATTTTTATATCCCCCCAAGCCTGAAGGAAAACTGGAAATTACAAGTAATGAGGGAATCTGTTATGGCCCTGACACCT
>JACZTA010000252.1 GCA_022573915.1 Bacteroidota bacterium
ATACAGGTGGGTATGCTTGTTCCGAAGAAAATGTTGGCGGGCAGTCCTATTACAGCATCCAGGTAATTGCGTTCTTCGATCAGAAACTGCCTGATATGTCCTTCTGCAGCGCCTCTGAATAAAACCCCATGCGGGAGAACGCATGCCATGGTTCCTTTGTCATCCAATTGGAAGATCATATGCTGCAGAAAGGCAAAGTCTGCTTTTGTCTTGGGCGCCAATTTTCCATAAGGAGAAAAGCGTTCATCCTTCATCTTTAATGGGCTCGGGTCCCAATCGGCTGAAAAAGGCGGATTGGCTACCACCGCGTCAAACCTCAGGTCTTCATGCTGTGGGCGTTCCAGGGTATCTTCATTTTTAATATCAAAGCTCCGGTAATGGACATCATGCATGATCATATTCATCCGGCATAGGTTATAGGTGGTCGGGTTGCTCTCTTGTCCGTAAAACTTTGCCACTTCTTTTACCTCTTTCGCCACACGTAATAATAAAGAACCAGAACCACAGGTGGGGTCATACACCGTTTTCAGTTTCTTCTTACCTGTAGTCACGATCTTTGCCAGCACCTTGCTCACCTCCTGCGGGGTATAGAACTCACCTGCCTTCTTGCCCGCGCCGCTGGCAAACTGGCCAATGAGGTATTCGTAGGCATCTCCCAATATATCGCTTTCGGTGTTTTCCAGTTCGAAATCCACCAGGTCGAGATGAGCCATCACCTTCACGATCAACTCGTTCTTATCATTCTCGGTTCTTCCCAGCTTGCTGCTTGTCAGATCCAGGTCTTCAAAAAGGTTTGCAAAATCTTCCTCGCTTTCTGTACCCAAGGTGCTCTGTTCGATGCTGCGAAGCACCTTGCCAAGATCATCCAAGATAAAATTTGTTTTTCCTTCTGCATTACTCCTGTTAACCAGGGTGCTATATAGTTCACTTGGTTTAAGGAAATAACCTAGTTTATCCAATGATAATGAACGTACAGCATCCAATAACTTTTCACCCTTCGGGCTTTTTTCATCAAGGTCCATATAGAGAACCTTATCGGGTTTAAGCACCTCGTTAGCGTAGCTATGCATCTTCTCGCTCAGGTACTTATAGAAAATAAAGCCCAGGATATAATCGCGGAATTCATCTGCCCCCATCTTGCCGCGCAGGGTATCGGCGATGTTCCAGAGCTGTTGGTTGAGTTGTTGTTTCGCAGTCATGAGACTAAATTATAAACTAGCTTTCTTTTGCTTCTTATATGCATTTTCAATTGCGTTCTTCAATTTATCATATACAATTGAGCCCGTCAATTTAGTCAATGAATTCAATGTGAGCGAACTCTGACTTCTTTCATATTCATCCAGCTCAATAGTAGGCAACACATAAAACTCCCATTGATCCAGGTTTAAAGGATCTATGATCGCCTGGTCCTTGCACTTAAGCAGGCAGAATACATAGACATCTGCATGTCGTTTAGAGACTTTGCTCAGAATATTTGTTTCAGGATCCCAATATTTTGCCGGTTTAATTGAAAAACTGATGGTAGAATAAGCCTTTTGATACCAGCTTTGAATATATGCAGCCGATTTGATTTCTAATTTAATGCCGTTTTTAGAAGTAAGATCAAAAGCGGCCCATTCATCCCGGATGTTCTTTGGATCCAAACCAATTGCTGTGCCTACCAAAAACTCTGCAAATATCCCTCTCGTTACGTTGCTTAGAATGTCAGATGCGCTCCAGCGCCAAAAGTCGAGCAAACTATATTTAGTTGCCTGTCCATTATAACTCAGTTTTTCTTCGCCGGTTTTGGTTGTTGCTGCTATGGATTTTAATGCAGACATTTTATTAACTAACTGCAGACAGTTCTATTTTTCATCCGGTTCCAAAATACCAATAAAAAAAAGGGGATTCGAATGGAGAGCGATCCGGCCTTTTTTATTCCGCTTGCGGAATAAAAGCAGCCGGGATGTTTTTTGGTTACTTTTTGACATCAAAAAGTAACTGACCTTTTTGGTTCTTTTTGGTCACCAAAAAGAACAATGCTAGATCGCTGTAGTAGGCCTGCCCCATTAAATACATATTTAATCGACTGCTTTTTGTCTGAACACATATAATATCTTTCCCTTGGATATCAACTTCAGAGGTTTTGGCAATTTTGAATTCCTCATTTATGATAATAACTGCGTCTATCCATCTACCTGAATTATTTGGACCTCTTTTAACTACTGGAAATTCCTCTATTAATGTTCCTTTTACTTGTTTCCAGTAAGCTCGGGTGATGGGAGTTTCGTTTTTGCTCATAATGGTATTGTTATTATAAGACCAATTTAATTCTGAATGAAATATTTAATAAGATAACGTGCTTAAAATTTTCATACATAGTATTACTAGCTAGTTTAATAGTCAATAATCATAGAATAAAAGCCGTCTTAAGGAAGTGAATTGCATAAATATTACAGGAATTAAACGCCCGTAAAATTTGTATGATTAAAAAAGTCTATATATATTACGGAAGATATTGAATCATTTGGTTATTCATGAATTGGCCCCGTTATTATATTGATAAATCTAACTATTTGCATATTCATATTGCAAGTATATTTATCGCGGTAGTTTTATTAGGGGGATGTATCCAGCCAAGCTGCATATCTGCTACGGCAGATGTAGAGTACGTCATATTTGGAAATGGGGGAGGGGCATCTGGATTGGTTGAAGAATATAAAGTAACAAAAGATGGTTGTTTATTTTATCGGGACACTAAAGCTCAATTTGATAAAATTGGGCTAATTAAAAGAGGAGAGATCAGGAAAATATTCAGGGATATACGAACAATTAATTTATCTACTTCTAAGATCATAAAGCCCGGTAATCTATATTTTTTTATACGTTATTCTGAGCGTAATAAATTAATAATTGACATTACTTGGGGCGAGCCAGGTTTTTTACCGCCACAAGAAATAATAGATATCTATGATTCATTAATTAAAAAAACAAAGGCGCTTAAATAAATTAGCCATGAAGCCATTCTATAAACTTCTTATCACATTATGGATTTTTGGATTAACATTTTCGACCGTAGATGTCGTAGCTCAAAACAAGGGATTGCTATATCAGCCTGACCAATCATTGTTACAAAAAAAGCAAGGCACGTCTAGCAATACTTTAAAGACGATAATAAAACCTTCCTCTTCGGGAAATATCCCACATCCCAAGCCATATAAGCTCAACAAAGGACATAGTATACCCTTTAGTTATTGGTTTAGGTTTAGTGACAATTCTCGTTTGAAGGTTGAGGAAATATTTAAAATTATTGGAGAAGAATTTGGAAAAAGTTCAAATGATGAGCTGATATTAGCCAAGAAAGAAACTGACAATTTGGAAATTACACATTATTCATATCGTCAATTATATAAAGGAGTTGCTGTTTATGGTGGTGAATTTAAAATCCATGAAAAAAATGGATATGTCGACAAAGCAAATGGGAAATTTTTCAACGGTTTGTACATTAACGTTCAACCAAGCTTAACGGAAAATCAAGCATTAAAATTCGCCATGGAAAATATTGAAGTATCCAAATTTGCTTGGGAAATTCCAGATTATGAGCTATTCATCAAAGAACTTACAGGAGATACTTTATCTACTTATTTCCCCAAAGGTTACTTAATAATTGCACCAAAAAATGGAGATATCTCAAAAATATCCAACTTTGTCCTATGTTATAGGTTTCCCATGCATACTGATAGAATGGATAAGGCCTGGGATGTCTATGTTGACGCTCATTCGGGAGAAATAATAAATAAAATTAGTTTGATTCATCAGGGGGATGCAGTTGGAACAGCACAAACTTTATACTCTGGCACAAGGGTAATTACCGCAGATAGTACCGGATCTGATTATAGGTTGAGAGAATCAGGAAGGGGAATTGTAACACTCAATTTGAAAAATAAGACAAATCCTGCACAAGCAGTTGATTTTATAGATGATAACAATAACTGGTCTTCACCAGATTTAGTGTTAACCGAAATAGAGATTAGCACGGTGAATAATAATTGGGAGGAATTTCTCATCGAAGATGCCACGTTCGGCGGCAAACCAGATATTTATATCATCATAAAAGATTCAGGTAATAATCAAGTTTTTAAATCTTCTACCTTGAATAATGTTACGTTTCCATATAATATAGGAATACAATTGAGATTGTATGATGCTCCATATGAGCTTACAATCTGGGATGCTGATTTGGTATTTGATGACCTATTAGGCACTTTCATTTTTAATGCAATCTCTGGTACTTGGAATTTTTCTTTTGGTGGCACGAGTGGTAAGGTGGTGAGAATAAGTCAAAACAACCCAGCTTTGGATGCACATTGGGGGATGGAAGCAGTTTATGACTATTATCTAAATATTCATAATCGAGATAGTTATGATGGGCTAGGAGCGACGATATATCAGTTCGTTCATAACGATTTAAAAATGGATAATGCGTTTTGGAGCGGATCATATATGGCATATGGAGATGGGTCTTCAAAATTTACTCCCTTAACTTGTTTAGATGTTATGGGACACGAATTTACACATGCTGTTGTCGAATACTCGGCTGATTTAGTCTATCAAGGTGAATCTGGTGCATTGAATGAATCGTTTGCTGATATATTCGGAACGTCAATAGAATTCTTTAAACTAGGTGCTTCTGCGAATTGGACTGTTGGTGAACAAATAACGCTGGTATCTCCGGGATATTTGCGTTCAATGTCAAATCCAAATAGTGGACTTTCCTCTCAGCCCGATACATACGAAGGACAATATTGGGTTGACCCTACAAATCTACAATATGACAATGGTGGAGTTCATGTTAATAGTGGTGTTCAGAATCTTTGGTTTTATTTGCTATCAGTAGGTGGTACTGGTGTTAATGATAAAGGTGATAGTTATTCTGTAACCGGGATTGGAATTGATTCAGCAGCGGAAGTGGCTTATAGAAATCTAACTGTTTACCTGGGTTCAACATCTGACTATGAAGATGCCATGTATGGTTCACTTTATTCTGTTGAAGATTTGTACGGATGGGGCTCAACTGAATATTGGTCGGTAAAAGATGCGTGGTATGCAGTTGGACTCGGAACAGCACCTAATGCGGCCTGTGCTGATACAGTGATTTTAACTGATTCTACCGGTACAATCACTGATGGCAGCGGTGGTACTGACTACCAAAACAACTCAGATTGTTTTTGGAGGATTCAACCTCCAGGTTCGAATTCAATTTCATTGGCTTTCGATAGCTTTGTCACGGATGCGTTGTTTGA
>JACZTA010000031.1 GCA_022573915.1 Bacteroidota bacterium
GTTATGCTGTCCATGAGTTGCTTCACCCACGCCCTTGAAACCATGCCGTTTAACAACACCCGCGAATCCTTTTCCTCGTGAAACACCTGACACGCTTACCCTGTCGCCAACCTTAAATATGTCTAATTCTATAGTATCCCCAACTTTCTTTTCAAGATCAAAATCCCTGAACTCTGCTACTCTTTTTTTAGGAGTGGTCTTGGCTTTTGAAAAATGACCTTTTAAAGGCGCAGGTGTATTTTTTTCTTGTTTATCATCATATGATAATTGAAACGCATCATATTTATCCGTTTCAACAGTCTTGATCTGGGTAACAACATTGTTACCTGATTCAATTACTGTACAGGGGATGCATTTTCCATCTTCATCGAAAATGCTGGTCATCCCTACTTTCTTCCCTATGATACCTGATGCCATGATTTTATACCTTTATCTCAACCTCAACTCCACTCGGTAATTCCAGTTTACTCAGCGCATCAATAGATTTGGTTGAAGAGCTATAAATGTCCAAAAGTCTTTTGTGAGCACAAACCTGAAACTGTTCCCTTGCCGTCTTATTTACATGTGGTGATTTCAACACCGTAATAATTTTTTTCTTTGTTGGAAGCGGTATAGGCCCACTAATTACTGCGCCGGTTTGCTTCACGGTCTTGACGATCTTTTCAGCTGATTTATCAACCAAATTATGATCATACGAGATCAATTTAATTCTAATTCTTTGTATCATAATTCTACGTTTACTTTACCTTGAACCTTTGATAATACATCTTCCTCCACATTCTCAGGTGCTTTATCATAATGTGAAAATTCCATGGTTGAATAAGCTCGTCCCGATGTTAAGGTTCTTAATTGTGTTACATAACCAAACATTTGGGCAAGGGGTACGGAGCCTTTTATAACCTGGGCATTCCCTTTATAATCAATACCTTCGATCTTTCCTCTTCGTTTGTTTAAATCACTCACAACCGAACCTGTATACTCCTCAGGAGTAACCACTTCCAGGTTCATGATTGGTTCCAACAGCACAGGTTTAGCTTTTCTGCAAGCTTGAGAAAACGCCAATAATGCACATATTTCAAAAGACTGTTGATCCGAATCTACCGAATGAAATGAACCATCGAGCAAGGTTACTTTCAAACTATTGAGCTGATATCCGGCCATAACACCATTGGTCATCGCAGACTTGAACCCTTTTTGGATAGAAGGAATATATTCTTTTGGAATATTTCCACCGGTAACTTTATCAAAAAATTGTAACCCTGTTTCACCTTCGTCTGCCGGACCAACTTCAACTTCGATCTCAGCAAATTTACCATGGCCACCACTTTGTTTCTTAAATGTTTCTTTATGCCTGACTGTAAGCGTAACCGCCTCTTTATATGCGACCTGAGGAGGCCCCTGGTTGCAATCAACACCAAACTCTCTCTTCAACCTGTCTACCAGGATCTCAAGGTGAAGTTCCCCCATCCCGCTAATAATGGTCTGACTGGTGTCTTCATCTGTATGTATTTTGAAAGTAGGATCTTCTTCAGCGAGTTTTCCCAAAGCGATATCCAGTTTATCTGCATCAGCTTGAGTTTTCGCTTCGATGGCCACTGAAATTACCGGATCGGGAAAGGTTATGTTTTCGAGAACCAGTGGATGTCCTGTATCTGTCAGGGTATCTCCGGTTCTGATATCCTTCAAGCCAACTGCGGCACCTATGTCACCCGCTTCAATTTTCTTCAATGGCTTTTGCTTATTAGCATGCATTTGAAGCAAACGGGAAAGTCTTTCTTTTTTATGTGTTCTATTGTTAAGTACATAGGATCCTTCCTCTATTCTTCCCGAGTATACTCTGAAGTATGTCAATCTACCTACAAAAGGATCAGTCATTATTTTAAATGCCAGAGCAGTAAAAGGTTCTTTTGCATCTGCTTTACGCTCGATCTCCTTATCTGTTTTTGGATGAATCCCAACTACGGGAGGTACATCTAGTGGAGAAGGGAGATAAGCACACGTCGCATCAAGTAATGCTTGTATTCCTTTATTTTTAAATGCGGAACCACAGAGAATAGGAATGATCTTTATATCCATGGTGGCAGACCTGATCGCTTTCATCAGATCTTCTTTGGTAATCGAATCGGGATCATCAAGGAAAAGCTCCAACAGTTTATCATCATATTCTGCTACCGCTTCAACGAGTTTTTCACGTTGTTCTGCTACCAATTCGATCATATCATCAGGAATCGGTACCTCTTTGTATTCAGCTCCCTTCGACTCTTCATCCCATTCAAATGCTTTGTTTTCAACCAGATCAACAACGCCTCTGAAAGATTCTTCTGATCCTATTGGGAGAGCGAGCGGGACCGGATGGGCATTTAATTTATCTTTTATTTGGGTAACCACATTAAAGAAATCAGCACCCACTCTATCCATTTTATTGATAAAACCAATTCTGGGTACTTTATACTTGTTTGATTGTCTCCAAACGGTTTCCGATTGAGGTTCAACACCACCGACTGCACAGAATAAGGCAATCATTCCGTCCAATATCCTTAGCGATCGTTCTACCTCAACAGTAAAGTCAACGTGACCGGGTGTATCAATGATATTGATCTTATAATCCCGGTTATTGTACTTCCAATAGACCATGGTAGCAGCAGCAGTAATGGTGATCCCTCTTTCCTTCTCCTGATCCATCCAGTCCATGATGGCAGTCCCCTCGTGCACCTCACCCAGTTTGTGGGTAAGCCCGGCATAATAAAGAATACGTTCTGTAGTAGTCGTCTTTCCGGCATCAATATGCGCCGCTATGCCTATGTTCCTCGTTATATTTAAATCTGTTTCAGCCATTCTTAAAATCTAAAGTGGGAGAAAGCTTTATTTGCTTCCGCCATTCTATGTGTATCTTCTTTCTTCTTAACTGCTAAGCCTTCTCCATTGGATGCTGCCAGCATTTCAGCTGCTAATCTTTCCGCCATGGATTTACTTTTTCTATCTCTCGAATATTTAATCAACCATTTCATTCCCATTGAGATCCTTCTGCTTGCTCTGATCTCCGTTGGTATTTGAAATGTGGCACCACCCACCCTTCTACTTCTTACTTCAACACCAGGATAAATATTCTCGAGCGCTTTTTTCCAAATATCATAACCTTTTTCCTTTGATGTCTTTTCAATTATATCCAGTGAATCGTAAAATATCTTAAAAGCCACACCCTTCTTTCCATTCATCATCAGATTATTCACAAAAGTTGTGACCAACCGATCGTTAAATTTCGGGTCAGGATGCACAACTAGCTTCTGCGCTTTCGCTTTTCTCATAACTCTAAATCATTTTTTGATTAGTAAGGCAGGACCCGGTTATTTGGGTTTCTTTGTTCCGTACTTGGAGCGGGATTGCTTCTTTCCTTCAACACCTGCAGTATCCAGGGCGCCTCGGACGATGTGATATCTCACACCGGGTAAATCCTTTACTCTACCACCTCGAATAAGCACGATAGAGTGTTCTTGCAGATTATGGCCTTCTCCCGGGATATACGCAATAACTTCCATTCCTGTAGTTAATCTCACCTTAGCCACCTTCCTCAATGCAGAGTTAGGCTTCTTAGGTGTAGTAGTATACACTCTGGTACAAACTCCCCTCCTTTGAGGACAATTCTGCAAGGCTCTCGACTTACTTGCACGTTTAGTAGTCTTCCTTCCTTTTCTAATCAATTGTTGAATCGTGGGCATTCTTTAAAAAATTTGGAACGGCAAAATTAGCACACTTTATTGATAATACCAAATAAAGCTCCCTTTTTTTGTGGGTAAACATATAGCTACATATATATTAGTACACCGTCATTTCCAGGGCGCCGTGCGAAATTATGTTTTCAAAATTTTATATTTGCCTTTCCTTTTAAAATTGAGTGCTTTAAATACGAAACAAAATGAAATACCAGGCAATAGACAACCAACTTTTTATTGAGAACAGGAAAAACTTCGTTTCAAGTATCGAACCGAAATCGATCGCTCTGTTCAACTCGAATGACCAGATGCCCCGAAACGGAGATAGCACTTTTTTCTTCAGGCAGAACTCCGATATATTTTACCTCACCGGAATCGCTCAGGAAAATACGATCCTGGTCATTTTCCCCGAGTGTCCTGATGAAAACTACCGGGAAGCATTATTTATTAAAAAAACCAGTCCTCAAATAGCGGTCTGGGAGGGAAATAAGCACACTTTAGAGGAAGCTTCGGAAATCTCAGGTATCAAAAAGGTTTACTGGAATGAGGAATTCAGCACTATTTTACCTTTGCTCATGAACCGTTGCAAACATTGTTATCTTAATCTGAATGAAAACGACAGGTTCAATTCGCCTGTAGTATATAAGGAGCTGCGTTTTGCCAACGAAATGCGTGCAAGTTACCCGGCTACGCAATTTGAACGATCGGGTCCGATAATGGCAGCTTTGAGAGCCGTAAAAGCTGATATCGAGATAGAGCAAATGAAAGTGGCGATGGATATCACTGAAAAGGCTTTCCGTAGACTATTGAAGTTTGTGAAACCGGGTGTGATGGAGTATGAGATTGAAGCAGAGATCGCACACGAGTTTTTGAAAAACGGCGCAGCAGGAAATGCATATTATCCAATAATCGCATCGGGCGCGGGCAGTTGTGTATTGCATTATGACAAGAACGACCAGGAATGTAAGGATGGAGATGTGATCTTGATGGACTTTGGTGCAGAATACGCCAATTATGCCGCCGATCTTACCCGGACACTTCCCATCAACGGTAAATTTACGGACCGCCAGAAAGATGTATATGAGGCCGTGCTCAGAGTGATGAAAGAAGTTACCAAGTTATTGGTACCCGGAACTATTTTAGACGAATACCATAAGGAAGTGGGCAAGGTGATGGAAAAAGAACTCATCCAGTTGAAATTGATCACTGAATATGATGTAAAAAATCAGGATCCAAAAAATCCGGCATATAAAAAATATTTCATGCATGGCACTTCTCATTTCCTGGGACTCGATGTTCACGACATAGGCAACAGGCATGAACCGATGAAGGAAGGAATGGTCTTTACCTGTGAGCCGGGCATTTATATTCCGGAAGAAAATCTGGGCATCAGACTGGAAAACGACCTGGTGATCAAGGCGGGTGAACCATTGGACCTGATGGCTTCTATTCCGATCGAAATAGATGAGATAGAAACACTCATGAATGAGTAGTATTTCAGTCAATTCAGTATTGAAAAATTAATGAAGAAATTCATTAGACAAATTCCCAATATCCTTACCCTGGCTAACCTTGGCCTGGGTTGTGCCGCCGTAAGTTTTATACTCAATAACGACCTCGCGATGGCTGCGCTGATGATCTACATCGCGGCTTTTCTGGATTTCACGGATGGCGCCATGGCCCGTTGGCTGCATGCCGAATCGGAAACCGGAAAGCAATTGGACACACTCGCTGATATCGTGTCTTTTGGGTTGGTACCCGGACTTGTTTTTTTTAAATTGATTTCCATGGCATTATCGACAGGGTCGAATAGTTTTAGTGTTCTCTCTTCGTGGAATCTTTTGGGTTTCCTGGTAACAATTGCTGCGGCATGGCGGCTGGCGCGCTTTAATCTTTCAGAATCAGAGAGCAAAAGTTTCAGGGGACTCGCGACACCCGCATCTGCATTATTGACTGTATCGCTTCCTTTGGTATTGATGTCGGATGAATGGGGAATGAGAGATATAATTTTAAATAAATACTTTTTAGCAGGTGCAGTTTTGTTGCTCTCCTACCTTATGGTATCATCTTATAGAATGTTCTCATTAAAATTTGATGGTTCCTCCTGGCAACATAATAAGGTGAGGTATCTATTCGTACTGGGAGCAATCGGCTTGACGTTGATTTCAATTTTCTTGATAAATATTTATGTCATCGTGCCTTGCGTAGTGATATTCTATATAATTTTGTCGTTAATAAATTCACTCTTTAGAAAAACTGATACATGACCTATAAAGCAGAGATCAACGTAATGCCCCTCAAAGAACTCCTTGATCCTCAGGGAAAAGCGGTTACGTCCGGACTTAAAAATCTGGGACTGGATGAAATAAGCAATGTGCGGATTGGAAAGCATATCTACCTGGAAATAGAAGCGGACTCAGAAGAAAAAGCGAAATCCAGCGCGGAAGAGTCTTGTAAGAAGTTGTTGTCGAATCCGATTATGGAGTACTTTGAGATAGATTTGGAAGAGGTGGGATAGAAGACCTGGTTCAACGTGTCGCGTCCAAAGTCTAATGTCTAAAGTCTCCGCCGGAGGCTGACCAGCCTATGGCTGGCAAGGTCTAATGTCAAAAGCGGTGCGCTGTTGAGTATTTCAATCGTATTAATCTTTTCTTTCAAATCGAAAATCAGACCTGCCCCAGAGAAGTAGATCTAGTTTATTGCGAGTTAAAAGCATTACTGTGTGCTCGCCATTATAATCATACCATGGTTGGCCGCCCACATCTGGTTCCATGATGAGAATATCACCATCAAATGCATAGGTCCCGTACCACCCAAAGTAAGTATCAATTACAAAATAAGTACCATCCTCATAAAAACTAAATTGTACATCCATGCCCATGTCAATTTCAAGCCAATTTCCTACAACAGCTGCAGGATAATTATCAATACTGTATTTATTACAACTACATAAAATTATCGCCACTAAACAGGAACAAATAATAAGCTGCATATTGATACGAACCTTCATGATCACTTTATTTGAAAGATTAGACCCTACTACAAGTAAGTTACAAAAATTATAAAACGCAGGTGTGCATTATTTATTCCAGATCATATTTTTCATTGAAATCCTCGATTGCTTTTCTGTAAATCAGTTCCTTCGCTTTCATTAATTCCAGTTTTTCAAAAAGTATTGCATTAATATCATTAATGGTTTCCGGTTTCCTGGAATTTTGCAGGACATCAAACCAATTAACAAACTCATTAAGTGCACCGTGGCAAGCTATCAAATATTCGTTGTAGCTATTCCTATAATTTATTTTTTCATCAATCTCTTTGATCGCCTCTAATTTCGCCAGCGTTGCATCATTGCTTTTTTGTGCAAGGCCGAGTAGACGCACATATTGATGAAAATCAATATCAGCATTTGGGTCTGATTGCACCGCCGTTATTACGATCGTCGCACCATCTATAAATATCTGAACTGTTAACTGGTTAGTAAAATTTATCGAGGATAGGCTGTCTTTTAGCGCCATCGCTTCCTCCCTGGTTGCGGTTGAATCGCAAGAAATCAAAATAAACGAAAGTATTGCGGCACTCACAAGAGATTTAACCATCAGTTGATTTATGTTTTGCTTGCGTGTATTTGCCCTGTCAAGGTAATAAAACCATGCGACACATTCGTTTATAATTAAATACAGTTCATACATAATACAAAGCCCTCAATCATGTCACAAGAAAAAAACAGCGCACTAGTTATTTCGGTTGGAATAGTCATCGCAGGTATAATTATTCTAAGCGTCTATTTCCTTTTTTCGGATGTGTCTAGAGTGAATACATTGGAATCGCAAAACAAGCAAAAGCAAGAAGTAATTGCGAATTTGAATTTATTAATCGAAATGCAAGCCGAGGAAATTTCCAATCTCAAAACCCGAAACAAAATCTTGAGGCAAGATTATGGGATGATGAATGCGTATTCCGATCATATTTATGTACCAAGTTTTGTTCTAATAAGTCCAACTTTTATGAACATACTATATGTTGGAATGCCCAATTATCTTGAAATTGCTGTTCCCGGAATCCCTTCAAATAAAATTTACGCCACAATAACATCAGGTTCGATATCCAAAAAAGGCAATAACGGAGAATTCTCTGCCTTCGTCAGTAAGCGTGGAAGAATAACTGTAACTGTGTTGGTCGAGTTACCCGATGGATCTAAAAAAATAGCAGGTAGCAGAGAATTTCGTGCGAGAGCGCTTGACGATCCTTTTGCTCAGATCGATGGAAAATCCGGCGGTTCGATTACTGCTGCCAGAATGAGAATTCAACGAGGTATTTTCGCGATTATGTATAATTCTCCCTGGTGTACCAAGTTTACTGTCAAGAGTTTTAGATTGGTCTATCGCCCCTTAGGTAGTGCAGAAACAATAAACTCTAAAGTAACCAGTGCTTTGTTTGTGGGCCCGATGCAAGACTGTATAAAAAGTGCGCAAATAGGTGACCTATATTTCTTTACCGATATTAAGGTAAAAGGTCCTGACGGCAGCAATAGGACAATTCAAAGTATTGCTTTTGAGATAATATGAATCAAGTGAATCGTGGTTCAGACAATGTAGAAGCGATACTTTTCGATATGAAATAAATGCACGCGTTGCGCTCCGCTAAACGTGCGCTAGCAGCAATAATATGATCAAGCAAATCCTTCCTTTAAATCAAGTGAATCGTGGTTCAGACAATGTTTAAGCGATACTTTTCGATATGAAATAAATGCACGCGTTGCGTTCCGCTAAACGCGCGCTAGCAGCGGTCCAAGTTTGAAAACTTGAACCAGGTAGATATTTTTGGCCACCCAAGTCTTGAACCATCGTAAGTGTAAACTCATACAAGTGAAGAGGAGATAGATATAACTTTTAAAATTAATTTAACTATTTTTATCTTCCCTAAAATTAAACACTTATAAAATTAAACACTCATGATTATAAAAAAACTATTTATATGCATATCGATCTTCTTCTTCTTTACGTCGTTACCTAATTATGCTTCAGATCCTTCAAATCTAACCGAAAATGAAGAGCAGTCTTACCTGCTGGAAAACATCTCGGTTCCCAATTTAAGATTAAGCCCAATTAGGTCTAGATATGGTTTTGGGCAGGGTGACATGGTTTTTTCTATTGGTTACGGAATACCGAACCTTGGCAAGGCAGTTATGAAATTATATGAAACTAACACTGGCTATAAAGCTTCTGGTTTTGGACCCTTGCATCTTAAAGGCGAATACGGTGTTTCGAACAATATCGGAATCGGGCTATCAATTAATCATGTAAGTTATGGTGCCGAATGGTCTGCTATTGGGTTTGATTACGAACTGAAAGTTCGAAGTACTAGTTTCCTGATCAGGATGAACCTTTATTTTGGTGGGAATGATATGATCATGCCATATTGGGGCATTGGGACCGGATATAAAATGACTAAGTGGGAGATAATCAGTGACGATGACTTTTTTGATTTCTCTGCGTCAGGATTTCCTCTTGGCTTCGAAACGACTTTTGGTCTTCGTGTGCTTCCTTCAGAATTTATCGGTGGTTATCTTGAAATTGGTATAGCAAAGGCTCCGCTTCAACTAGGGGTGATTATTGCCATATAAATTGAGCCGTTAGGCATACCTGGCGATTGTGTGAACTTCAGAAGAGTAAAAATTTGCAGCGCGTATGAAATATCAGACGTGCATATATTGGAGAATTTATCAAGCAAATCTTTTCCTTTAATCAAGTAAATCGTGGTTCAGACAATGTAGAAGCGATGTTTTTCGATTAAAATAAAAGCACGCGTTGCAAACGCGCGCTAGCAGCGTTTTGAATTAGCTTGAATACTGATATTTCTTAGCGTATACTGCCATCTAGTTCATAAATACGTACTGAATAATATTCGCGCCCATCTGTAAGGCTTGCAGCCGTTTCTCAGGTGGGTCGTTATGAACGTCCTCGTCCTCCCAGCCGTCACCGAGATCGCATTCGTAATTGTAAAAGCAAACGAGCCGCCCTTCAAATATCAGTCCGAAACCCTGGGGAGGCTTTTCATCATGTTTGTGAATTTTGGGCAACCCACTATTAAAATCAAATTTTTGGTGATATATATCATGGGTAAAAGGAAGCTCTATAAAGTTCAATTCAGGAAATACCTTTTTCATTTCTATCCTGACAAACCGATCCAGGCCGTAGCTGTCATTGATGTTGAGGAATCCACCGGCGATCAAATAATTTCGAAGATTCCTTGCTTCCTCATCTGAGAAGATCACATTACCATGTCCCGTCATATGAACAAATGAATAATCAAAGATCTCCTTGCTGCCCACTTCCACTATCGACTCCTCAATAAAGAAATTAGTGCTCAGATTCTCATTGCAAAACTTTGCCAGATTGGGCAGTGAGGTCGGACTGGTGTACCAATCCCCTCCTCCCTTGTATTTCAGGCGAGCCATCCTCAGGGTAGGCGGTGAGCTCAGTGATACGAACAAACCGATGACTATTAATAAGGATATTATTCTCATAATCATTTTAATCTCTTTGGTGGAAAACGCTCACCTTGATTGCTGATAGACGACGTTTGATAAGTGATCTTTGATTTGATTTTTGATATAATACAACATAGCATTCATAGCTAGACCGGAGACAAAAACCATGAAGCCATTTTAGCCATGTAACCATTTATTTTTCACTTGTTAATCAAATTAAGAATTAATAAAGTTCAACAAACTGCATGCCACAACCCCCGCTGTCTCCGTTCTCAAAACATTTTCACCCATCGTAATGGTTTTATAATTGAAATCATTCGCCATCCTAATCTCTTCTTCCGTAAAATCACCGGTCGGCCCTATCAAAACGACAGCGCCATTGCCCTTAGTGTATGCATCTTGAATCAGGTTCTTTTCAGTTTCGCCTATATAACCTATCATCAGATCAACCTTTTTTGAAGCAATTTCGTTTGTGCCTTCTAAAAAACTTTTAAAGTCGGTCACATCATTTATTGCAGGTTTGATTGCCTTCATAGATTGCTTCATCGCGGTGATGATAATAGTCTCGGCGCGCTCCAAATTTACAGAATCTCTTTCTGATCGTTTGCAGATCAAAGGGGTGATCTCGTCCACGCCTATCTCCACGGCTTTTTCCAGGAACCATTCAAAACGCTTTATGTTTTTGGGAGGTGATAAGGCGATATGGAGATAGAAATTTCTTCCTGAGTCTTCAATTCGTTTGTCCTTAATGGCAACAACACATTTTCTTTGATCATCCTCGATGATCTCCGCCGTATAAAAACCACCTACCCCATCCACGAGGGAAATCTCATCCCCTTTCTTAAGGCGCAGAACTCTTATACAATGTTTCGATTCGGTTTCGTCAAGTTGATGAACCTCTGAATGAACATTAGGTGCATAAAAAACCGGCATGGTATCGGAAAGATACGACGATTATGCGTTCACGGTAATTTTGGGAGCTGCTGCAAGAATCTCTTCACTGGCAGCACTCGCATACTGCTCGAAATTCTCTACAAATGACTTCGCAAGATCGTTTGCTTTATTGTCATATGCATCTGCATCGCTCCATGTGTTTCTTGGATTGAGCAGTTCAGCAGGAACACCGGGACAACTTACCGGCATAGCCAATCCAAAGACAGGATGCGCAACGGTCTCAACATTATCTAATTCTCCCTTTAAAGCTGCAGTGATTGTCGCTCTTGTATAAGGCAGAGACATCCTTTCGCCGGTACCATAGGGACCACCGGTCCAACCGGTATTAACCAGCCATACCTTTACGTTAGATTCTCTGATTTTCTCACCTAACATCTCAGCATATTTAGTTGGATGTAAGGGCAAGAAAGGCGCACCAAAGCAGGCTGAGAAAGTCAGCTTGGGTTCAGTAATTCCAGCTTCGGTTCCGGCAACCTTAGCAGTATATCCTGAAATGAAATGATACATAGCTTGTCGGGCATTTAATCTGGATATTGGAGGCAAGACACCAAAAGCATCGCAGGTCAGGAAAAATATATTAGTAGGAGTTGGCCCTACTGAAGGTTCTTTTGCATTATCGATATGATAGATGGGATATGCTGCTCTTGTATTTTCCGTTTTTGAAGTCTCTGTATAATCAATCTTATTGGTGCCATCAAAGAATTTCACATTTTCAAGAATCGTCCCGTACTTTATGGCATCGAATATTTGTGGTTCAGTATCCTTCGAGAGATTGATGCATTTCGCGTAGCACCCGCCTTCAAAATTAAATACTGATTCTTCGCTCCAACCATGTTCATCATCACCTATCAAGCTCCGGTTTGGATCGGCGGATAAAGTAGTTTTTCCAGTACCTGATAATCCAAAGAAGATCGCGGTATCGCCGTTCCTGCCAACATTAGCTGAACAATGCATCGACAATACATTTTTTTCAAGCGGTAATATATAGTTGAGTATCGAGAAGATTGATTTCTTCATCTCCCCTGCATAAGCTGTTCCGCCAATGAGTATAACCTTTCTTGAGAAATTCAGGATGACAAAATTTCTGCCATTCGTTCCATCGATTTCCGGAACAGCTCTGAAATCAGGAGCCGCAATGATCACCCAATCGGGATCCATGGTCTTTATTTCCTCTTCCGTCGGTCGTAGAAATAAATTATTGATAAATAAATTCTTCCAGGGTAATTCATTAACGACACGAATATTGAGTCGGTACTTTGGATCAGCACAAGCATAAGCATCGCGCACATAAACATCCCTTCCACTAAAATACTTCATCATCTTATCATAGAGTACATCAAATTTCGCGGAATCGTATTCTTTATTTATCGGTCCCCAGCTTACGGTGTTATCAGTCACCTCATCTCTTACAATATATCTGTCATTTGGTGCTCTGCCTGTAAATTCACCTGTGTCAACTACTAAAGCTTCGTTATCCGCTAATTCTCCCAGGTCAAGCTCGAGTGTTTTATCAATTAATTCTTTAGGACTTAAATTCCAGTAAACAGTATTGAGGCCTTCAATACCCAGACTCGTAAGGTCTGCATTAGGATTTTTTACCCCTTGTTCTGTCATGACAATTATAATTTTTGGATTTTTATTTTAGAAATAATGCGCGAAGTTACAAAAATTTTTAGGTAACAAATTTCAATTTTTGTGATTTTTTTTCAACATAATAAAACCAGATATTAACATTAGTGTCCGTATAATGTAAACGTTAAAATTCTGAAAATAACATACTACTCATCACAATTAAATTCTCTCTTAGACTTTACAAGGTAAAGGCTCGCACCTTTTCCTGCTTTAATCAACTCCGGTGGACATAATTCGATCCTTGCTTCCGCATTTAATATATCCTCCAGGTCTTGCCCCCACTTTTCATTAACCACGATCCATGTTCTTTTAGCATCAATCTTCGCACCAAAATTGATCATCTGCCTCACAGATACAGATTGTTGTTGTAAGTAAAATCTCATAATTGCCTCCGACGGAAATTTGAAATATATCTCATCTCCATCCATCATATTTTCCCCAACAATCTTTACAAAATCCAGTCCTGATTCCAGTTCGCTCTCATATAATCTCTCTTTAACTTGAAAATTTCCAACAACCAAAACGGACAATAATATTAAGACGAGTAGAATGACTAAATAGTTGACCACCAGTTCATTAATTTTCTTAGTTACATACGCTAACATCCACGAGATGCCCTGAGCAGACATCATATAATATAACGGAAGAAGAAATATCCAAATTCGTGCGGAGGGAGCTACGCGTTGAAATATTAACAGCAGCGGTAATACAATGATGGTTATCACGAATAATTCCATAGATAACCTGCTTCTCATTACCGAAACTAAAAATCCAATTAAGAGAAAGTATTGAAGTATAATTGGAATCCCAAAATTCCATTCTTCGGCAACCTGTCTCCCTATTTGTGGTATCTCGACCAACATGAATCGAATGGATTTCGACTCCACAAATTCATTTCCTATTAGCGAGCCAATCCCACTTATCACAATTACCGGTACGTACACAACCAAAACTAAAACTATGATCTTGGTTAAGTTACCAAGCAAGGTTTGTCTTAAAAGCCGTTGTCCATTCTTGGCAGGAAAGATCATCAACCAGGAAAACACTAAAACGAATGGATATAACATTACCGGGATATTATAAAAACCAATTACGGCAATCAATACAAATAATATCCACATGGCGGGATCCAGGCTCGAAGGACTTGACCTGCTTTTTAAGAATTTGCCAATTGTCAATAATGCAAGAAAACAAAGGCAATAAAGTGTGTAACCCCTGGCATTGGTTGAATAATCTACAAAAGCCATGGATGTTGCCATCAGCATAAGAGCAAGGAGTGCTGTCTGTTTGTCATAAATATACCTGGCGGTTAGGTAGATTGCAGGCATGAGCAGAATGCCATCGATGAGAGCCGGTAATCGCACCACCCAAGGGGCATCACCCAGAATCAGGTACCAAAAATGAACAGTGATGGTATGAAAAATATGATTGTTGGGATACCAATAATTAGAAATGACATAAAAGAATGGTTTGGAACCATAATGGATAAAAGAGAAGGATTCATCATAGCGCATTGGATCGGAGATATGAAGTAATCTCAGAAATATCCCTACGCCAATTAAAAACAATACTATGATCAAATGATTCCGGTTTTCTTCTTTAAACCATTCTGATAAGTATTTAGTGACTGCTCTGATTAACAGTAGAGTGGAATCATATACGTCCTCTATATATTTGAAAACAGGTTTTCTCTGCAACCACAAGAACGTACCGGCAAAAAACAATATTGGTCCCGTGGCTTTGATCCTAAAAAAGACCCGCCGGTTAAAGTTGAGCGCCTGGCCATCGGGAGAAATCGAGTCAACATATACCCGGATGGTTTCAAATGAAAAAAACCAGAGGCTATTCAGGGCAAAGCTTAACAGCAAGGCAGTAAACAACACCAGATAGAAAAGGAATGTAATCGATGGGCGTTTACTTCGATAAGATTGCAAGATGATATTAATTAATCTTTAATACCGGATGCTTGTTTGAATTTATGGAATATCTCTGTGTTATCGTACACACCTGAAAACAGTTCAGCACCTGGGCCAAAGGCAAAGACAGGTATCATCGCGGGTGTATGGTGAATGGTGGTAAAACCTCCTACGAGCGAATCCCCGTTCAATTTGCCGCTGTTAATAGCAAAACCTCCCGTTTCATGATCGGCGGTGACAACTAATAAGGTATTGCCATCTTTTTCGGCAAAGTCATAGGCGATGCCAATCGCCTCGTCAAAATCGATCATTTCTGCGATGATGGCCTTCATATCATTTGCATGACCACCCCAATCGATTTGAGAGCCTTCGATCATCAAGAAAAAACCATTACCATCCGAATTTAGATATGAGATAGATTTACTTGCAGCTATTTGAAGGTAATCGCCACGACCATCAATCATACTGGGAGGATGATTATCAAAGAAATTAGGTCTTTCATTATCCGGGCCTCCATGTTCTATGGAATCCATTGGAAAACCAGTTAGAATCCCCTTGGATCTAAGCGAATCAAACAGATTAATACTATCAGATCTTTGATTAAAATATTTTTTTCCACCGCCTATAAAAAGATCTAGATCAGAATGAGCTATGTCCCATGCTATTTCTTCGTACATATATCTGTATGACCGGTGGGCTACAAAACAAGCAGGAGTTGCATGGACAATAGTAGAAGTAACAGCTAGTCCGGTCAATGAGCCTTTATCATGAAATAACTCCAGGATCGTCTTGAGCGGTTTTCCGTCTTCACTCAGGGAGATCACTCCATTGTTCACTTTCTCTCCGGTTGCAAATGCCGTGGCACCGGCTGCTGAATCCGTGATCAAATCATCCTTGGCTGATGTTTTGATTAATCCAACTACCGGAAATCTCTCGAGGTTCAGGGGTTTTTGATTGGCGATCATGGCGGCAGTGATCTGAGAAATGCCCATTCCATCGCCGATCATAAATATGATGTTCCGGGCGATTTTCGGTTCCTCCGGTTCATGCTCCACAACTTCCTTTTCAACTGGTTCGCAACCTATCGCCGCCGACAATAATATTATAAGTAGGATTCGTTTCATCTCCGGCAAAAGTAATTGAAAAAGTTCATATGGAAAATGGGAATTATTATTCGGCTTCTGGTTTAAGTCGTGAAGCTCGCGCGCGTTTGCAACGCGTGCATTCTGCAAAAGTTGTATTAAAATATGTTCTGCCCTTGACGTTCTTTAAGTACATAAGCTGGTTGAAAGCGTAAAATAATTTCCCACGCGTTGCAAACGCGTGCGAGCAGTGGAAACATTGGACAAAAAACAATTAGCAGTAATCAGTGATTAGCCCGCTTTGAACGTAAAACATGGAATTTTGAACTTCTTCCCTTGGACTTTGGGCACGGAACATTGGACCTCCAACGTTAAAGCTTAAACATTGAACGTTAAACTTCGCTCAACCATCGAATAAACGAAATAATCTCATACCTGAACTCGTTGGTTTTCGTATAAACATGCATCATGGCATTGACTGTTTTTACATACCTGATACTATTCTTAGTAGGACTATTTACCAGCACGCCACAAGAACCGCAAGGACTGCGAGATGGTGATATCATCTTTCAGCAATCACAGTCATCAACTGCACAAGCTATCCAAATTGCCACGCACTCAAGATACTCTCACATGGGAATGATTTTTTTAATGGAGGAGGATACCCTTGTATTCGAGGCAGGCAATAAGGTTACGCTCACACCCTTCAGAGAATTCGTCAATCGAGGTGCGGAGGGTCATTATGTTATAAAAAGATTAAAAAATACAGCCGCATTGGATGATCCAATGTCAAAAGCAACAATGAAGGCGACTCTTAAATTGTACGAAGGCCGGGAATACGATATCTTTTTTGAGTGGACAGATGACAGGTTATATTGCTCCGAACTCATTTGGAAGATGTATAAGAAATCAACGGGATTGGACATAGGTGAATTGAGAAATCTAGGTGATTTTGATCTCACCCACCCGCTGGTCAAACAGAAGTTGAACGAATACTTTGGTGAAGACATACCAATGGAAGAAAAAGTCATATCTCCTGAAAGCATCTTCCAATCCCCTCTTCTTGAGCTGGTAGAAGAAAGAAACTAATCAAACCAGCAAATACTGCTTTCCCGGTAAACATTTTACCACGTTGGATAATTCAAGATTTAAAAGCACGCTAGCGGTCTGACTTACACTTAGCTGAGTAGCAAGGCTGATACGGTCGATATGCTCCCCGGAGGAGTTTTGCAGGTAGTCCACGATCTTTTTCTCATTTGAAGTAAGATTCAGCAATAATTTTATCTGCTTACCCGGACTCTTTTTATTCTGCTCCCATCCCATTAAATACGCCAGATCATGTGCAGACTCAAGCATAGAGGCCTTGTTGTTTTTTAATAGCCTGTTACATCCACTCGAATATTCGTCATCGATCCGGCCGGGCACGGCAAATACATCTCTATTGTAGGAATTGGCTATTTCCGCTGTTATCATAGACCCTCCCCTCTCCTTTGTTTCAACCACTATCACCGCATCACACATACCAGCAATGATCCGGTTCCGTTTGGGAAAATTTTCCCTGTCGGGAGAAGTCAAACTGGGATATTCGCTTATGAGTCCGCCATGGGTAATTATCTTTTTTGCCAGCTTGCTGTGCTGAGTGGGATAGAGAAAATCCAAACCATGCCCCAAAATTCCTAAGGTGGGGATCCCGTTCTTCACTGCCATCTTATGCGCAAATACATCAATGCCATATGCCAAACCACTGATCAATGTCAAATCAAACTCCGCAATATCCGAAACGAATTTCTCCAAAAATCCTTTCCCATAATGAGTTGCATTACGGGTGCCCACGACACTAATAACCCTATGTGTGTTCAAATCAACATTGCCTTTGTAAAACAACAATATCGGACCATCTTCGCAGTTTCGAAGTCGCTGCGGATAGTCTTTGTCCAGGTAAAAAAGACTTGTGATGTTATATTCCCTGATAAACTCGATTTCAGACTCCGCTTTTTCCAGCGCTGTCGAATCCAATACTGCCATGGCGTTCTTGAAGCCAATGCCCGGAATTTTCATTAATGCTTTCTTCTTTTCCTTGAAAACAGCTTCTGAAGTGCCGCAATAACTTATCAGGTTTTTAGCCAGTATATTGCCAATACCCGGAATAAAGGTGAGGGCTATCCTATAACGAAGTTCATCGACATTCAAATTTCAATAAATTTGTACTTTTATCCCGCTTTAAATCAGATGATGCCCGGCATTCACCTCGATTCAACTGAATAATATTTTTAAAATTTCTATCACTTGCCAATTTATACAGGTTCTGCACTACATTAAAATGCCAATTATGAAACGAACGATTTTTATTTCCGCTCTTCTTGTATTTATATGTTATATCTCGAACGATGTCATCGCCTCAGAAAAAAATAAAGTGGAAGGGCAATTAGTAACTGATCCGGGTATCATGGCAATCTCTACTACCGTAGACTATGATCCATTGCATCCACCCAATAGTTATCAAACGCGCAGTAACCCGTACTATTGGAAGAATAAGAAACCGCACGGAGGCTATTGGCAGCAGGATGTGCATTATATTATCAAAGCAAGGATTGATGAAAAAACAAATATAATCAGTGGCGAAGAGTGGTTGACCTATTCAAATAATTCACCCGACACATTGGATCACGTCTTTTTTCACCTGTATCAAAATGCTTTTCAACCGGGTTCCTATTACGATATGCTGCAAAGGGAAAACGGCCGCAAGCCAACCTTTGGAAGATATGAAGGGAAAGGATTAGGAACCGAAATTATTGAAATGAAGATTGGTGAACAATCGTTGAGGATGGAACTGGATAACACGATCTTGAAAGTATATCTGACTGAAAAACTTCTTCCCGGTCTAAACGTCGAATTCTATATTAAATTCAAATCCTATTTTGACAACGGCAGCATGCGGCGCAGGATGACGATGTTCAATGTGTATGACCAATCCGAAGAAGACAGCATAACCAAAACCCATCGATACAAACACTATAACGGCGTCCACTGGTATCCTAGGATCTCCGTTTACGACAGCAAATTTGGTTGGACTACCGACCAACATTTAGATAAGGAGTTTTATGGAGATTTTGGTACGTATGACATAGAGTTGGATTTCGCGAACAACTATATACTCGGAGCAACGGGATTCCTACTTAACCGGCAAGAAATGTTACCGACGAGGCTGCGTGCTAAACTTGATATTAAAAACTTTGCGGATAAACCCATGCGTTCTATGCCAAACCGAATAATCGAATATGATGAGAGCGTCAGGAAGATCTGGAAATATCATGCCGAGAATGTTCATGACTTTGCTTTTAAAAAAAAATAACATTCCAACTCCAAAAACATATTTTTCATTTTCAAACATTTTCAAATTTAGATAAACTTATAAGTCGTTTGGGTGGAAAAACCGAAGAGGGAAAAACTGAAGAAAAGAGAATTCTATAAGCAACCCGTAAGGAATACTGACAAACCCTACGGGCACTTAAATTGAGGTGATATGCTTACTCAATAGCAAAACAATATGTTACCCTTTTTATCCAAAAACCAGTATAATGCCCCGTGCGGGATTTGAACCCACGTCATCGCCTCGAGAAGGCAATATGATTGGCCGGACTACACTAACGGTGAAAGATAAAAGCGCCGAACAGGCAGAGCCGCATTTTAAATACTACTGGGGCAAATCTCGTGTCCCCGAGCAAATTCTGCTCACGACAATTGCAATTCTGAGTCACGCTAGTTCGATCGAGAAGCGATTCGACCTGAATAACTTGAAGAAATTTCATCAAGAATCATCGAACATTATTTCGGGATTAGAGGAGAGAGGGCTCGTCCTTAAAAAAGATGGACAACACCGAATATTTTCACCCATGTTGGAGGAATGGATTATCAGGGAGATTATCAACGAAAAGCCATCCGAAAAGGATTATGAAGAATGGCTCACAGATAACGAAGGTTATTTTGCGGGTACTCGAAGGCTATATAAACGCGCGAAGCAAATCACCGATCACATTAAACCGAAATATTGGGGGATGATAACGGAATGGCTATCCGACTCTGAGAATAGGGAGAACATTGTGGATTGGATTGTTGAGGCAGCGACTACCGTTGGCTTGGTC
>JACZTA010000032.1 GCA_022573915.1 Bacteroidota bacterium
AGCACCGCCTTTAGCTTGTCCAGGCTGTCCAGCGTGGCTTTCTTACCAACCTCCGGATTTGATCCGGCCCCCAAGCCTTCCGTCATATCGGCACCCAACTGTATCTTATTGGGAACGGGACTCATTTCCAAAGCCTGGGAATCGGTGTTGCATATAATAGAATCAACGCCTTTAATTCCTTGTTCATACATGTATGAAACAGCGTTACTTCCACCTCCTCCCACACCTAATACTTTGATGATAGAGGATTGTTCTTTGGGCATGTCAAACTTTATCATAGCTGTTGGTTTTAGTAGTTAATTTTGATATTATTCAATATCTACATCCTCGTCTTTGAAGATCTCAGTACCTTTATTCAACATATTCTCTATCCAGGATTTTTCACGCGTCTTTGACTTGGGCTGATTCTCTTCCTCTTTTTCCTGGAATCCCTTCAACACCAGGCCAATCCCCGTTGAATACATTGGATTCTTGATCTCATCTATTGAGTCGTTACCATTATGTTCGTTTGGATAACCAATCCTGGTATCTATACCTGTAACATATTCAACCAATTGGGAAAGATGTTTTAGTTGGGCACCCCCACCGGTTACAATGATTCCTCCAATCAGTTTCTTTTCATATCCTGAACTCTTGATCTCGTAATACACGTGTTCGAGTATTTCTTCCATCCTTGCCTGAACAATGTTAGCCAGGTTATTGACCGATATTTCTTTAGGTTCTCTGCCTTTCAGGCCTGGTATGGATACTATCTCGTTCGCTTGCGTCTCCAGTGCCAGTGCAGAGCCAAATTTTATCTTTAGCAGCTCGGCCTGGTTTCGCATCACCGTACAACCTTCTTTAATGTCGTCGGTTATGATATTGCCTCCAAGGGGGATCACAGCGGTGTGCCTGATAATCCCATCCTGGAAGATGGCTATATCTGTTGTACCCCCACCGATATCTACTAATGCTACGCCGGCTTCTTTTTCATCCAGGCTTAATACCGATTCTGAGGATGCAATTGGTTCAAGTATAAGGCCTGAGATCTGGAGTCCGGCTTTCGCAATACATTTGGAAATATTATTGACGGCTGTGATCTGACCTGTTATGATATGGAAATTGGCTTCGAGCCGAATACCGCACATCCCAATGGGATCTTGGATGCCGGGTTCATTATCTACTATGAATTCCTGAGGCAAAACATGAATGATCTTTTCGCCCGGAGGCAAAACCAGCTTGTGCATGTCCTCAATCAGTCTCTCAATATCCAACTTGTTTATTTCTACCTCACCATCTTCCCTGGTGATAATTCCCCTGTGTTGTAAACTCTTGATATGCTGGCCGGCTATACCTACATGCACCGATTGAATTTTTTGGCCGGAGTTTGCTTCTGCCTCCGCGACTGCCTCCCGGATAGCAAGCACCGTTTTTTCAATATTGAATACAACCCCACGCATCACTCCTGATGACTCAGTCTTGCCAATACCGAGTATATCAATTTTTTTATGCTCGTTGAGTTGACCAACAATAGCGCAAATTTTAGTAGTCCCGATATCCAGTCCCACTAAAAAGTTTGGTTGCTTCATATTATTAATATTTAGTACAGACTATTTGATCTTTATATTTCAGATTAATGATCCTGTATTTGTCCCATCCAATAGTTTTCAGGCATTCCTCATAAAAGGCATCGAGCTTCGCAAATTTCTCTTCTAAGTCATCGACCCCTCCCAACACTATATATTGATTCCCGATCCTGGTAATCAATTCAATGTCTTTCTTACCATTAACATGTACCTGTTCTATTTGCGCTTTCCAATATTTACTTTCGTAAACAAACTTAGCAAGTACATATAGCTCCTTCAACAACTGATCCTTCAGTCCGACGTGATAGTAGCTACCTTCAAAAATATATCCGGTAGCCACAGGTACTCGTGCCGTAAATTTATCGCATAATGGCAGTCGCATGCCGTTTTTATCGATATAATAACTAACACCATTCATGTTAATAACTCGCATAATTGGTTCTTTCTCAGTGATATCGAAGATTAATTCACCCGAAATGTTCGAATACACCTCTGCATCAGCCACAAATGGGTCTTCAAGGAGGATAGCTTCCAATTTTTCAAGATCCATAACACTTATAGGGTGTCTATTATATTTATCACCATAATATCCGGCAATCACCTTTTTCACGTCTTTTTCGTCAATAAACTGGTTTTCGTTGTAATGTTTGATCCGGATGATTATAGACTTATACTGCCATCCCTTATGGTCCTGATTGGCAAACCCGAACAAAAAACCAAGTCCTGTTGCAATGAAAACGCTTATCAAAAGGTTGATCACATTTTTCTTAACTGACTTATGTACTTTCATAATATTAAAATCCTGATCCTATTTTTTTTACTTCCATTTCCAATCTTACAGAAAATTTCTCTTCCACCTTTTGTTGGACCATCTTTATTAAATCCATCATCTCTTTAGCAGTGCCCCCTCCGGTATTGACAAAAAAATTGGCATGTTTGGGACTCACCTGTACATTTCCATTTGAGAATCCTTTTAGTTCGCATGCCTCAATTAACCGGCCCGCATGATCATCATCCGGGTTCTTGAATACGGATCCCACACATGGTTTATTGAGTGGTTGTGATGCGTTTCTTTCTGCAAGCAGCTGTTTTCGCTTTTCAAGTACTTCGTCAATATTTTCAATCTTGTTCAACTGAAAGGTTCCCTGGAGGATAATATCATCAGTTAAATCCGTATGCCTGTAACCATAATTAATTTCTTCTTTTTTAAGTGAGATGAACTGATGATCTCTTATCACCTCTACCTCTGTGATTACATCAAATACCTCGGTTCCGTAAGCCCCTGCATTCATCATGATCGCCCCACCAACTGTTGCCGGAATTCCGGCGGTGGCTTCCAAGCCCTGTAACCCTGCCTTAATTGTGTCCAGAGTAAGTTTAGGCCAATCGTACGAAGCGCCTGCTGTAACCAGGTCATCTTCATAACTAATATGATCCAAACCATATTTCATTGCGATCACAGCACCTCTTATACCCTCGTCTCCCACCAATAGATTCGAACCCCGCCCCAAGGCCATATAGGGAATGGAGGATTCCTCAAAAAACTTTATAGCCTCTACAATCCCTTCCTTCGAAATGGGTTTCAATAACAAATCTGCATTACCGCCGATCTTCAAGGTAGTCTGGTTGCTCATAGGTTCGTTTTCCAACACCTCCCCGTCAAAAACACGCCTTAGCTCACTTATCTGATCAGTAGAAATCATCTCTTCACAATTATTATCGCTTTGTTAAACGTTTCCTGAACAGATCTTTAATAGGCTCAACCATCTCATCAATATCTCCTGCACCTAAAGTGAGGAGGACCTCAATATTTTTATTCTCCAATACACCGGTAAGTTGATCCTTGCTAGTCAGTATCTTATCCGCTGTTCGTACCTCGCTCAAAATCATTTCTGAAGAAACACCTTCAATTGGCGCCTCGCGGGCCGGATAGATATCCAGTAAAATGACCGAATCTGCTTTACTCAAGCTCTCTCCGAATGCTTTATAAAGATCCCTGGTTCGTGAATAAAGGTGCGGTTGAAAGACTACAGATATTTTATTATCGGGGTATAATTTTTTTGCGGTATCCAACGTAACGGCAATTTCTTTCGGATGGTGGGCGTAGTCATCGATATATACTAATGACGGATCCTGCAGCTGGAATTCAAATCTTCTTTTTATTCCTTTAAATGTCGACAATGCGCTACGAATGTCTTCACCCGAGACAGCCAGAAGTTGACTAACGGCTATGGCTGCCAGGCAGTTTTCTACACTATGATCGCCCGGAACGGTGCTGCTCAAATCTCTGATCAAGCCAAATGCTCCGTACATATCAAATCGATAAGAAGGAGCTCCTGCTTCTAAGTTTATTGAAATGCCTTCTGAACTAAAATCAGCATTCTCGCTCACTGAATAAGTAAAGGTTCTCCTGTCTTTGATGGAACTGAATTCCGGTATGCCCGCAACCTTTGAATTGAGAACCAGCTTACCTCCGGCTTTTGTGTTACTAGCAAATTCGAAAAATGCCTTATTTAACGTATCCTGATCTCCGTAGACATCAAAGTGATCAGCATCCATCGCCGTTATCACCGATATATCAGGAGAAAGAGTCAGAAAGGATCTATCGTATTCATCTGCTTCAATTACAAATATATTGTCGCTCCCGGGAACAAAATTAGAGTTGTAGTTCAGACTAATGCCACCAAGCAAGGCAGTGCAATTCTTGCCTGATGACTGGAGTATATGCGCGATCAATGTTGTTATACTGGTTTTTCCATGGGTGCCCGCAATGGCAATCAGAAACTTGTCTTTTGTGATCCAGCCCAACACTTCCGATCGCTTTTGTAAGGTGATATTCTCGTTTCTGCAATGAGTCAATTCGGCGTGGCTTGAAGGTATGGCAGGTGTATAAACTACGAGATCAACCTTTTTGGGAATGTGGGTGATGTCTTCGGTATAAAAGATGTTAATGCCCTCATTTTCCAGGGTTTGAGCTACCACTGACCTGCTCCTATCGTATCCGGATACGGTTATGCCGGCGGAATGAAAATATCTGGCCAATGCACTCATTCCAATTCCTCCGATACCAATAAAATAGGCTGTTTTGATATCATTAATATTCATTTCATCTCAGTCAGTGTGACTCAATCATTTTAATTATCTCTTCTGCAATCCTTTGGCTCGCATCCGGTTTAGCCAGTTGTCCAATATTATTTTTTAACGTATTCATCTTTTCCTCGTCACCGATCAATCTCAATATTTCCGGTACTAACTGTTGCTCAAGATTTTTATCTGCTACCAGTATCGCAGCTTTTTTCTCCACTAATGCATAGGCATTCTTGGTTTGATGATCCTCTACCACAAAGGGCGACGGAACCAGGATGCTTGGTTTTCTTACGATGCATAGCTCAGATATAGCCAATGCACCGGCGCGCGAAACTACCAGATCGGCTGCTGCATATGCAAGGTGCATTTTCTTGATAAATGCGGTTACCACAACTCCTTGCAAATCTCCTGTCTTCTCTTTTATCATTTCAAACTGGCTGACTCCTGTTTGCCAGAGTATCTGGAGCCCTTCATCCAACAGCTTGCTTATATTTTTGATTAGTGTTTCATTAATTGTTCTGGCTCCTAAACTTCCGCCTATCACCAGTATAACTTTTTTATCAGGATCCAGGTTGAACGCTTGCAGCGCTTCCTCCCTTTTTTCCTCAAGATTCCTGATATCTGTCCGTACCGGATTTCCTGTCATGATCAATTTCTCAGCAGGAAAGAATCTTTCCATCTTTTCATAAGCTACACATATCTTATCCACCCTTTTTCTAAGGATCTTATTAGTGATCCCCGCATATGAATTTTGTTCTTGGATGAGCGTGGGAATATTTCTACTGGAAGCCACATATAATAATGGCCCACTCGCATATCCTCCAACGCCAACCACTGCATCGGGTTTAAACTTTCGAATCACACTCTTCGATTTTTGAATACTGCTCAACACTTTAAAAGGCACTAATAGATTTTTAAATGATAATTTTCTTTGGAACCCACTTATCCAAAGTCCGATGATCTCATATCCTGCTTCCGGGATTTTCTGCATTTCCATTCGATCGCTCGCTCCCACAAAAAGGATTTCTGCTGAAGGCACCAGCTCTCGGAATGTATCTGCAATCGCAATAGCAGGAAATATATGACCACCGGTTCCACCACCGCTGATGATGATCTTGTATCTAGCTTCCCGTTTCTGCACCAGTTTTTTCTATATGCTTGCTCACGCTCAGGATGATCCCTATTGAAAGACTTGTGAACCAAAGCGAGGTACCCCCCATACTCACGAGAGGGAGAGATAACCCGGTAACCGGTAAGATATTTACGGTTACCGCCATGTTGATCATTGCCTGGATAACCAGGCTAAATCCCAGGCCCACTGCAAGCAAAGCGCCGAAAGCCTTCGGCGTTCTTATTACAATTTTTATGCACCTGAATAAAAATATTAGATAGAGTGCTGCAATAATAATTCCACCTACGAGCCCATACTCCTCGATGATAATTGCATAGATGAAGTCGGAATAGGGATGAGGCAGGGAATTTCTTTGAGTACTTTTTCCGGGACCTTTTCCTAAAATACCCCCGGTAGCTATGGCAATCTTGGCTTGCTGATTTTGGTATGTTTCAGTATCATTTTGTACAAATTGTTCTATCCTGTTAAGCCAGGTATAGATACGGCCCGTGTTATCACTATGAGAAGCTGCAAACACGAACAATGTAAAAATGACAATGGCAATACCCATAAATGAAAGGAGGTACTTCATCTTGACCCTGCCAATAAACATGAGTAACAAACTGGAGGCAAAAAGAATGGCAGCTGTGGAAAAATCAGCAGGAGCTATTAGTCCGCAAATTATAATTACAGGAATGATCAGTGGCAAAAATGTTTTGGAAAAACTTTGTTTATCAGCTTGAGTCTTGGCCAGGAAACGAGCCACATACATGATCAAAGATATCTTGGCCAGATCCGATGTTTGAAAAGTATAATTCAGAATGGGTAGGGTAAGCCATCGCCTGGCTTCATTTATAGAAGTGCCCTTAAACAATGTAAACACCAGTAATATTGCGGAGATGACCAACAAGACAACAGCCATTCCGGAGAAGAACTTATAATTCACCAGGTGGGTGATGTACATCAAAAATAGTCCAAACAGTAAAAGAGAGAAATGCTTAAACAGGTAGTACTCTGTATTTCCCGCACGATAGATATAGGCCAGGGTACCCGTCGAACTGTACACCGCCAACATAGAAAATAATGAGAGCAGGATGACTATTATCCAAATTACTTTGTCACCCTTTACCCTGTCAAACAAGAACTTCATTTATTGTCCGGCTTATATGGTTTGAATTACAACGACCTGACAGCTTGTTTGAATTGCCGTCCCCTGTCTTCATAATCTTCAAAAAGATCAAAACTTGCACAAGCCGGCGATAGTAATACGAGATCTCCTTTACTGGCAAGTTGATAGGAAATCTTTGCCGCTTCCTGTGCAGACTTAGTGTTAACGATTAAATCGACCTCTTTTGCAAAAGCTTCGTGTATTGGCCTGTTGTCTTCACCCAAGCACACAATAGCTTTAACTTTCTTTTGCACTAATGGAATGAGATCGGTATAGTCGTTGCCTTTATCGACACCTCCTGCGATCCAAATTATTGGCTGTTCGAATGTCTCCAGTGCATACCAGGTGGAATTAACATTGGTCGCTTTGGAATCGTTAATAAACCTGATATCGTTGATTTTAGCGATAAATTCCAGTCGATGTTCGAGGTTATGAAAGCTGGCCATGCTTTCTTTAATAACCTCTTTTTTTAGTTCAAAAATCCTGGCAACAATTCCTGCCGCCAGAGAGTTGTAAGCATTATGCTTACCAATTAAAGCTGATTCAGATAAAGGCATAGTAAAGGTTTTTTCGTTTAGGGTTATATGAATATTTTCGTTTTCAATTGTTCCGCTTCCCGGTGATAGACCGGGTGGAAGTGGAATTTTTTTTTTAAGCTGAATGGAATCAGTTGCGCGCTGATATTCTTATCCTTCATCTGATCCACAATTACCTCATCGTCCGAACAGTAGATGAAATAGTCGGCTGCATCCTGATTCCTGGTTATAGTAAACTTGGAGTCTATATAATTTTGAAATTTGTTATCGTAGCGGTCCATATGATCAGGTGTAATGTTCAGGAGCACAGAGACATGGGGCTTAAACCGGTCGACATGGTCTAAATGGAAGCTGCTTATCTCTACCACATAATAATCTGTATCATTTTCCGCTACCTGACGGGCAAAACTGTTGCCTATATTTCCTACCACGCTCACATTCAGGCCTCCGGCTTTCAGCAGATGTCCCGTAAGTGCAGTCGTAGTCGTTTTCCCATTGGTGCCCGTTATGCCAATTATGACCCCTTTGGTATGGCGCGAAGCAAATTCGATTTCAGAGATCACCGGTATGTTTTTTTCATTTAGCTTTTGAATGATTTCGGAATCATCCGGAATGCCGGGACTTGCCATTACTTCGTCGTACTGAAGGATCTTTTCTATACTATGTCCTTCCTGCTCGTATGGTATTTGATTCTGCTCTAATACCGACTTGATTTCGTTGCTGATAGAACCACTATCGGACACGAACACATCCAAATCCATTTTCTTTGCCAGCAACGCTGCACCTGACCCGCTGATGCCTGCTCCTAATATTGCTATGCTCTTTTTACTCATCTTTTTGGTTACCTGAGTTTAAGTGTGACGATGGTTAGTACTGCTAAGAATATTCCGACGATCCAAAACCTGACAACTATCTTAGCCTCGGGGTAGCCCATCTTTTGGTAATGGTGATGAAGCGGTGCCATCTTGAATATCCTTTTACCCGTCCCAAATTTTCTCTTCGTGTACTTGAAATATCCGACCTGCAAGATGACTGATAGATTTTCCATTAAAAAGATTCCACAAAGCAATGGGATCATTAATTCCTTTCTGATCGCTATAGCTAAGGCAGCTATTATACCACCTAGTGCCAGGCTACCTGTATCGCCCATGAAGATCTGTGCCGGGTAGGCATTATACCAGAGAAAGCCGATACAGGCTCCGATAAGCGCTGATGAGAAGATGACAAGCTCACCCGAATTGGGGATATACATGACGTTGAGATAATCCGCCAGGTTGATATTACCGGAGATATAAGCAAAGATGCCCAAGGTGCCTCCGATTATTGCGGACGTACCTGTGGCAAGCCCGTCTAACCCATCTGTGATATTGGCACCATTGGATACCGCAGTAATAATGAGGATGACAATTGGGATGAATATCAGAAACGCATACTTTTTATACCCCTCACCCAGGAATGACAATAATACAGCGTAATCAAACTCATTATTTTTGAAAAAAGGTATGGTTGTAACCGTTGCTTTCTTGTCCACAACCGCAGTTTCGACTCCCTCCGTATTTCCGTTGCCGCTGAAAATATTTACGGAGTTTTCGTTATATGCAACAGGGTCTTCCCTCACTAATACATCCTCATGGAAGTAGATCACTATCCCCACGAACAATCCCAGGACGATTTGCCCCAGTATCTTGAACTTTCCGGCCAGCCCTTTCTTGTTGTTTTTAAAAACTTTTATATAATCATCGATGAAGCCTACTGCGCCTAACCACAAGGTGACTACGAGAAGCATGATGATGTAGATGTTATGCAATTTTGCAAAAAGGAGGGTGGGGATCACAATTGCTGCAATAATGATGATTCCGCCCATTGTAGGAGTACCTTGTTTCTCTTCCTGCCCTGTGAGATCAAGCTTTCTTATCGATTCTGTAACTTGCTTTTTTGCCAATAACCTTATCAGGCGCTTGCCGATGATAAGTGTAATGATCAATGAAGTGATCAGGGCAGCCGCAGACCGGAAAGAGATATATTGAAATACTCCTGCTCCGGCCAGGCCGGTATGTTCATCGAGATATGTGAATAAATAATAGAGCATTTAGGTTTATTTATTTAACAGATTCAAGGTCTCAATTAAAATTTCGCGGTCATCGAAGCGCTTTTTAACACCATTGGTTTCCTGATACTTTTCATGTCCTTTTCCCGCTAGCAGGATGATATCACCTTCCCCTGCGAGAGTGCATGCCATTCTTATTGCTTCCTTTCGATCGATTATGGCGAGTACCTTTCCCTCGTTCTCCGGTGAAACGCCCGCTTTCATTTCCTCAATGATCTTCTGGGGATCTTCTGTTCTTGGATTATCCGAGGTGAGAATCACGTGATCGCTTCCATCCACTGCTATCTTTGCCATCAAAGGTCTTTTGGCGGTGTCTCTATCACCACCGCATCCTATAATGGTCACTACCTTTTCATCTCCTGTCCTGATACTGTTTATAGCGTTTAGAGCTTGTTTCAGAGCATCAGGGGTGTGGGCATAATCAACGATTCCCTTAATATTGTTCTTGGATATAATGTATTCAAATCGCCCTTCCGTAAAACCCAGGTTACTTATTTTGGTCAGGATAACATGTTCTTCCTGATCCAGAAGTACGGCAGTGCCGTAAACGGCAAGCAGATTATAGGCGTTAAACTCGCCAATAAATTTTGTAGAAACATCTTCTCCTTCGATGTTCATGAGAAGGCCTGAAAAAGAATTTTCAAGGATCTTAGCTTTGTAATCCGACAAAGACTTGAGGCTATAGGTGTATTTCTTAGCCTTGGTATTTTGAACCATGATATTGCCATGCTTATCGTCCAGATTGGTAAGGGCGAATGCCTCAGCATCCAGGTTATCGAAAAACTGCTTTTTTGTTTTGATGTAATTGTCAAAGTTCTTGTGATAATCAAGATGCTCATGAGTGAGATTGGTAAAGACACCTCCGGTAAATTTTACACCCGCTACCCGGTACTGACTGAGGGCGTGTGAACTAACTTCCATGAAGGCATATTCGCAGGATTTATCTACCATCATATCCAGAAGTTTATGTACTTCCAGCGAGTTCGGCGTCGTAAGCGTAGCTTCGATGACCTCATCCTGGATATTATTTTGAATAGTCGACATCATGCCCACCTTATATCCGAGAGAGCGAAACAGATTGAAGAGGAGCGTGACAATAGTTGTTTTACCGTTAGTGCCGGTTACACCAACTAGTTTAAGCTTGCTGGAAGGGTTATCATGAAAATTACCGGCTATGATGCCTGTAGCCCTGTCACTTTTTTGCATTGAGACATAGGTGATTCCATCTTGAATCTTAGCGGGCAATGTCTCGCAGATAATGGCAACTGCTCCTTTTTTTATTGCCTCATCAATAAAATCGTGTCCATCCAGCGTGGTTCCCCTGATAGCAGAAAATAAACCACCCGGTTCAACTTTTGTTGAATCCAAATACATGTTATTGATGTCAATCTCCGTGGAACCGATGACCTCGATGATGTTAGTGTTGTATAATATTTCTTTTAGTTGATGCACTTAAATTTTTATATAAGTTCAATGGTTATCTGAGTGCCGGGGTATACCAGCGTTCCCGACGCGATGGACTGTCTTTGGATCTTTCCTTTTCCTTTAATATTGACTTTTAACCCACTATTTTCGAGGAGATAAAGCCCGTCTTGTAAACCCATCCCAACCACGTCCGGTACATACCCTTCTGCCAGTTCTATCGTTTTTAGAATTACCTTCTCCTGATTAACGGACGTGCTTACCCAAACAGCTTCTTCATTTTCTGAATAGGGGATATCGAAGTATTCGTAGACGATATTGATGTCATCACCATGTCCACTTTTCATATTTGGAAGGAAAATATGGTTCTCATAGTCCGGGGATTCCGTGAACATGGGGCTGTTCTCATCGAAACCGATTTTTCTCGCGTAAATCTTATCGGCGATCTCCTTAAAAACAGGAGCCGCAACCTTAGATCCATAGTACGAACCTGCTGATGGGCTGTTCACGACCACGATGCATGAGTACTTAGGATCATCTGCGGGAAAATATCCGGCAAATGACGCTTGGTAAATCTTTGTATATCCCTGCTTTTTTTCAACGATCTTTGCCGTGCCCGTTTTGCCGGCGATCTTGTATTGTTGAGATTTGATGGCTGATGCGGTACCATTCTCGACAACTCCTTCCAGTAAGATTTGAACCTGCTGTATCGTCTTTTTTGAACAGATCTTTTTGACTAATGTCCTGGGTTGAAACACCTGCAGAGGTTTACCAAATTCCTGAATCTCATTAACCAGATAAGGGGCCATCATCTCACCGTCGTTTGCGACAGCATTGTAGAGACTCAGCATTTGTAGCGGGGTGATGGTCAATTCATATCCGACTGACATCCAGGGCAGGGTTGTACCGCTCCAGTCATGTGAGTTGGGCTGTTTAATGAACGGATCAGGCTCGCCTGCGATGTCTATTCCTGTTCTTTCCCGTAAATTCATCTGCTCCAAACGACGGATGAATCTGTTTGGGTCGTCCTTATAGTGATCGTATATGATCTGCGAAATACCAACATTGGATGATATCTCAAATGCCTGTTTCACGCTCATCCATCCTGTAAAACCCAGATTGGAGTCTTTCATCCACTCGTCGTAATACTGCTTCGAACCATTTTTGATATAAACACTATCTTCCAGTGTCACAAAATTGTCTTCCAGCGCAGCAATAATGGAAGCAAGCTTGAATGTAGAGCCGGGTTCAGTACTTTCACCTATTGCGTAATTATAGATCTCCCAGTATTGCCCAGGCGCCGTCCTTCCCAGGTTAGCAATTGCTTTTATTTTGCCTGTGCTTACCTCCATCACAATTGCACAACCATGATCCGCATCGTGTAATACCAGCGCCTTGAGTAACGCACTCTCAGTAACGTCTTGGATATAAGTGTCGAGGGTTGTGACCACATCTTTACCATTTTCAGGTTCAATTTCATAGGTATCATTAATGGGTATCCATAGATTGGACGCTATTCGTTGCATTAGCTGCTTACCTTCTACTCCTGAAAGATCAAGGTCATAGGTGCCCTCCAGTCCAATTGGCATAATGCCCTCCCTGATGTACCCGATGGAACGATGTGCCAGAAGTTTGAAAGGGGTGATTCGCTTGCTCTTTTGAATAGTAATGAACCCTCCTTTATATTTTCCCAAACGGAAAAGCGGAAATTTCTTGATCTTTTGTAAATCGGGAAAGGTCACTTTTCTGGAGATGAGCAGGTACCGCGATCCATTACGACGCGCTGAGATGAGTTTGTTTCTGTATTCGCGTGCTGTTTTATCTTTGAAGAATTCAGAGAGATAAATCGCAAGAGAGTCCACATTTTTGTTAAACACTTCTTCCTCCATTGCAGTGGAGTTTAGATCCATACGTATTTCATAAAAGGGAATGGATGTGGCGAGAAGGCTACCATCTTCTGAGTATATATTGCCTCTTTCTGCCTCAATAGTTTTATACTTTGTGGTCAGACTGTCGGCGAGGTTGAACCAATAATCTTTCTGAAGGGTCTGTATCCTAATCGTTTGTACCACTATGGCGACCGCCATTAAGCATACCAGTGTAAATGCTATTAGTATTCTCCATAATATGTCTTGCTTAATACTCATTCTTTACTGATCAATTTTTTAACCTGATTTTAAGTGGTGGCTTATCAAGCTGTCTAAGGCCCAGGGGTTCTACTAGTTTTGCAACCTCCGATTGTTTGCTCACGTGCATCAATTCAGCGTGCGTAGTCATATACTCCCATCTCAACTCTTTCACCTCAATTCGTAACTGGTTGGTAAGGCGCATGGTTTTGATTGTGTAGTGTGAATTCCAGATATAGATGATCGCCAACGTGAAGAGAAATACCACGAAGGGAAGCGATTTTATCACTTTATCTTTAGAAAATGGCTTATCCAGCTTTAAAAATTCCAGGACAGGTCCAAGGCGTAGTTTTCTTAAAATTCCTCCTATCTGTCTTTTTTTCTTCTTCATGTTAGCTTACATTTATTTTTTCAGCGATGCGTAGCTTAGCGCTTCTCGCCCGCGGATTATTCTTAATTTCTTCCTCTGTTGGAGAGATTGGTTTCTTGGTTAGCGGGTTCAAGTTGCTTTTCCGCGAATCCTCACTCATGTCTCTGCTTCCGGTTTCATCAGGATCAAATAGTCCTTTTTTAAAGAAATTCTTTACTATTCTATCTTCAAGGGAGTGATAGGCAATGACAACTAAGCGTCCACCGGGTCGAAGCACCTCAGAACTTTGTTGAAGGAAGGATTTGAGCGAATCAAGTTCTTTATTGACTTCTATCCTCAATGCTTGAAAAATCTGTGCCCAAGTCTTATTTTCGCGCTCCTTTTTAATAAAAGTTTCCAAAACGGCTTTCAGATCGTTAATAGTTTTGATAGGTTTCTTCACACGATTTTCAATAATGGCTCTTGCTATGGTCCTGGAATTTCTGACTTCACCATACTCACTGAATATTTTTACCAAGTCGTTTTCGGAGTATTCATTGACCACATTTTTTGCCGTTAGCTGATTTAATTTATCCATGCGCATGTCTAAATCAGCTTCAAACCGGGTAGAAAATCCACGCTCCGGTACATCAATCTGATGCGATGAAACACCGAGATCTGCCAGAATTCCATCAACAGGAATGGCATCATGATACTTCAGGAAGCGTTTCATGAAATGGAAATTGTGTTGGATAAAGATCATTTGGTCAGAATCAATGAGATTTTCGGATGCGTCTTTATCCTGATCAAAGGCGATTAATTTTCCGTCTTCAAGTGAGTCGAGTATAGCTTTGGCGTGGCCACCTCGGCCGTACGTAGCATCAACATAGATGCCATGGGGCTGTAAATTGAGTCCTTCTATTACTTCTCTCAACATTACCGGATTATGGTATATCGGGCTGTTCAATGTCGTGGTCGTCTTTATTAAGAATCTTGCCCATCACATCCTCCGCCAACCTGGAGAAATCATCAGGTTCGCTGGAGATCAATCCATCATATTTTTCTTTTGCCCAAACTTCAATTTTGTTCAGATATGCGAACAGAACCAACTCCTTTTCTATACCTGCATATTCCATTATCCTGCGTGGCAGGTGCAATCGGCCATTCCCATCCATGGTGATCTCGGTTGCGCCACGATAGAAATACCGGACGAAATCTCTGTTCTGCTTTATATACTGGTTCAACTTGTTTATTTCGGTAGTGATTAGTTCCCATTCCTGCACAGGGTAAAGCACACAATGCTGTTCAAACCCCCGATTGACCACAAACCCTTCCTGTGCAACTGGTAATAGTTGCTTCTTCAACCCTGCGGGAAGCATGAATCTGCCTTTTGGATCGAGCTTACAGTCATATTCGCCTAAGAACCTTATCATTACTCCAGGTTCGAACTTTATACGGTAAAAATAGAAAAAGGTTTACACTTTTTACCACTTTTTACCACTTTTTTTCACCCTTGTCGCATTTTTAGATGATTGTTGCTGATAATCAATGAGTTATCGCCAAACTTAGTCCAAGTTGCAGCTAATTTCGTGTAGGAAAAGTTTGGTCGATCAAACACGGCCTTTTCGCCTTTGAGATTTTAAGAAGCTTGATTTTCAACTTTTTAGAACATATCTTTGTGAGCCGAATTTTAGCTACGAATGGAAATCAGTGTTCAAAATCTTACAAAGGTATATGGCCCGCAAACTGCCGTGGACGGAATCTCTTTTGAGGTAAAAAAGGGTGAGATCATGGGTTTCCTCGGTCCGAACGGGGCGGGAAAGACAACAACCATGAAGATGATCACGGGATATATGGCACCCACTTCGGGCGATGTGCTGATCGATGGTGTCTCAATGAGAGAGAAAAGTGACCAGATAATGAAAAAGATCGGCTATTTACCAGAGAACAATCCACTTTATCTGGACATGCCTGTTTTAAAATATCTAAGGTTTATAGCGGAGCTACAAGGGATATCTAAACGGTCGGTGAATGATCAGATTAAAAAAATGATCAACCTCTGCGGCTTGAATAATGAAAAGCATAAGAAAATAGCTGAACTCTCGAAGGGATACCGGCAAAGAGTAGGTCTCGCGCAGGCAATGATCGGTGACCCGGAAGTGTTGTTGTTGGATGAACCTACATCAGGATTGGATCCCAATCAGATCATAGAGATAAGAAATTTGATCAAGCAATTAGGCAGTGAAAAAACGGTGATGCTGAGTACTCATATCTTATCCGAAGTAGAAGCCACTTGCGACAGAATTTTAATCATCAACAAAGGAACACTGGTGGCAGATGGAACACCCGCATCGCTAAGGCAACAATCTCAGGTGAATGAAGTGCTGCAGGTAAGAATAGAAGAATCAGATGAACAAGTAAAGGTAAAACTGGCGTTGGAAGAATTGGAAACGGTTTTGAAGATCACAGATTTACCCGGCAGGAAGGGAGGTTTTAAGATAGAAAGCAAGTCCGGAGACTCTTCCAAAAAAGAGGTATTTAATTTATGTGTCAAAAATAAATGGATCCTTACGGAGATGATCCCTCTGGAAACCTCTCTGGAAGACGTGTTCAGAGAGCTGACTGTATAATTATAACTGATGAATAAGATCTGGATTTTAGCAAGGAAAGAACTTAGTTCGTTTTTCGATTCACTGGTGGCATATATTATTGTGATTTTGTTTATCGGAATTGCGGGATTATTTACCTGGTGGCTGGGTAACGATATATTCTTAAGCCGTAAAGCAACCATGGACTCTTTCTTTGCAATCACACCCTGGATCCTTTTCTTTTTTATTCCGGCTATGACCATGAGGACGTTCGCAGAAGAAAATAATACGGGTACGATCGAGTTATTGTTAACAAAGGCGATCACAGACTGGCAGGTCATTTGGGGAAAATTTGTCGCCTGTTTAATTTTGATCCTGATCACCTTTGCATTTACATTACCTTTTTATATTTCGATCTGGTGGTTGGGTAATATAGACCATGGTGCAGTTTGGGCTGGATACCTGGGGCTGTTTTTGATGAGTGCTGCTTACATAAGCATGGGTCTTTTTACCAGCAGTGTCACAAATAATCAAATAGTTGCTTTTCTTCTTGCATTGATTGCCGGCATCTTTTTTCATTTTATTTTTGGATTGTTGGCAGGTTCCTTTTCGGGAACCACAGGTGAGGTCTTGAATTTCTTATCCTTTACAAGTCATCTTCAATCCATGGGAGGAGGTGTTATCGATACCAGGGATCTTTTATTCTTCATCTCGCTAACATTGTTGGGCCTGGTGTTGACAGAAAGCGCATTAGCAAAAAGGAATGTATCTGATTAATTATGGTTACGAAACGATCCTTAATAACTAAAGTACTTATCGTTGCGGGGATCCTTATCCTGGTCAACGTACTCTCCAATCGTTTCTTTATGCGATTTGATTTTACGGAAGACAGGCTATACTCACTAAGCAAGGCTACCAAAGACATCATTAAAAATTTGGATGAACCGGTGACCATTACAGCTTATTTTACAGAGGGTCTTCCTGTTAATTACGATTATATTCGAAAGGACTTTAAAAGTCTTTTGGTCGAATACCACAGTGCATCCAGAGGCGATGTGGTTTACACCTTCATTAATCCCAATGAAAGTGACGAAACAGAATTAGAAGCTCAGCAGGCCGGCATAGCAATGGTTGTGGTGGATATAAGAGAACGGGATCAAATGCAGCAGAAGAGATCTTATTTTGGTGCTGTGGTGACGAAAGGCAACAAAACCGATGTAATTCCATTTGTTCAATCGGTGGGAGAAATGGAATATAATCTGTCAAAAAGCATCAGGAAGATATCTGTTAACATAAAACCGGCACTCGGGTTGATACAAGGGCACGGCGAACCAACAATGGAGGCTATGAGCCAGGCAATGGCTGAGCTGGCTATTCTCTATGACGTGCAACCTTTGTTCATGAATGATTCAACTGCCATTCCATCCATCTTTAAAACTGTTGTGATTGTAGCGCCAACAGACAGCTTTCCTATCTCCCATTTGAATCATTTGGATGGGTTTCTTGGAAACGGCGGTCGTATTCTTGTTGCCTTTAATCGGGTAAAAGCCGACTTAAACCGTGGATATGGTGAACCTTTGAATACCGGATTGGAAGGCTGGCTGGAACGAAAAGGAATCAACGTCGGCGAAAATTTTGTCATTGACGTAAATAGTGGAAGAGTATTGATCAGACAGCAATTGGGAAATTCGTTTCTATCAATTCCTGTGCAGCTTCATTATTTTCCTATCATTACGAATTTTGCAGATCATCCAATCACTAAAGGTCTGGATAAGATCATGATGCAGTTTGTTAGTTCCATCAGTTTCGTGTCGTTCGACACTTCAATCAAATATGAGCCAATTGCTTTTACTTCGGAAAGGGCAAATATTCTCCCCGCTCCGATAAGTATAGATGTGAGGGGTAAACAATGGACGGAAAATGATTTTATCATGTCGAAAATTCCGGTTGCCGGATTACTGGAGGGCAGATTGGGAAGTGGGGAGGAGACCAGGATGGTGGTGATCTGCGATGGTGACTTTATTATAAACGGCGAGGGTGAAGGTGCACAACGGCTGGAAAATGCAAACGTTAGTTTTTTTGTCAATGCAATTGACTGGTTGTCGGATGAGAACGGTTTGATGGACCTCAGGACCAAAGGTATTACCTCGAGAACCATCAAGCAGTTGGAATCCAATAAACGAAGCATGATAAAAATTGGTAACTCTTTAATTCCATTGCTGGTGATCATCTACGGATTGATAAGATATCAATTCAATAGAGCACGGAGGAAAAAATGGATGGCAATGGATTATACTAATTAGTCATGATCAAAAAAACAAAGACATGGCTCCTTGGATTGATACTGGGAGTTCTTCTTATCCTGGTGGTTGTTATATTGTATAATGAACGATCCACCGATCCTAATACCTTCCGCTCCGAACTGGTTGAAATAGATTCCTCTGCAGTTACAGAGATCATTATCTCGCCAAGAGCTGCTCCGGAAGAACTGGTAAGGCTTATGAAGCAAGGAGAAAAATGGGTAATTGAGGTTGCGAAGGACAAGGTGGCTGAAACCGACCACGAGATGATCAGCGCCGCCCTGGGTACGCTTATAAACTTGAAAGCGCTGAGACTCGCAGCGGATAGTGAAAGTAAATTAAGTGAATACCAGGTGGATGAAGCGGGGACCCGGGTAAAACTTATGGCAGGTGCTGATCTGATAGTTGATATCATATTTGGAAAGTTTGAATATAAGGATCAGCGAAGTATGTTTAGCTATGTTCGTCTGGCGGATGAAGTGAAGATCTATGCTGTCGACGGACTTCCGGATATGTCATTCAACCGCCCGGTGGCCGCCTGGCGAAACCAGTCTGTTCTGCAATTTAATGTGCTGGACATTGGGGGAATTGAAATGATCAATCCTGATGAGCCTGCCATGATCCTGAGTTTGAACGAACAGGGTTGGTTAGACGGAAATCAACCTGCTGACTCCATTGCAGTTGCCAATTATTTAAATAGCATTTCAAATGTAAGCAGCGGAAATTTCCTTGATCATCTTGAAGAATCATCACTCGGTTCACCTGCCTATGAACTAAAAGTGAAAACCGATGATGTCAATTTCATTCATATCCGGGCATTCGATCTTGGAATGATTGACGACACTACCACACAATACCTGATTAACTCTTCACAAAATCCCGCCTCTTATTTTGATGGTTCCGTGGATGGACTGTTTGAAAAATTGTTTGTTAACAGATCGCGATTTAAGTTAGAGTGATCTGCCGGCTCGACTGGTAATTTTACAGGTCTGAAATAATAGTAATAACTTGCATTTTGATGGGACTACGCGAGAACATAAAGCTGGCATTACGCGCTATTAGAGCCAATCTCCTCCGCACAATTCTCACCGTTTGTATCATAGCCTTGGGTATCTCGATGATTGTTGGGATACTCACTTGTATCGATGTAGTGGAGGCCAGTCTGACCACGAATTTCACTCGAATGGGTGCAAATACATTCACGATCAGAAATATCAGAATGCAAAACAGGGGAGATAATAGCGTACGAATAAATCCACCAATAGGCTACGATCAAGCTACCGATTTTGAGAAACGATATGATTTTCCGTCAGTTGTGTCGATCTCGACCAGGGCAAC
>JACZTA010000253.1 GCA_022573915.1 Bacteroidota bacterium
GGTGGTGCTGGATATGGTGGCGGAAGACAATTACAGGCAGAAAACCATGATGTCAAGTATGAACACCGAATTATTCTGGAGCTATGTGGATTATGGCTGGCATTATCAATATATGCGAAATTCATTTCAGATCAATAATGGTAATGGTTATTTCAGTGAGGTTGGGCAGCTTGCCGGAATTAGTAACACAGATTGGAGCTGGGCAGTTTTATTGGCCGATTTTGATAACGACGGACTCAAGGATATGTTCATTAGCAATGGTTACAGGAGGGATGGGAGAAATGTGGATTACAGGAATAAGCTTGCTGAAATGGAGAAGGAACAAGGAGGAGTATTTCGGGAATCTCAGATCGATGAGCTTTTGGCTATGATACCTTCCGAGAAATTGACCAATTATTTTTATAAAAATATTGGTGATCTTGCTTTTGAAAAGAAATCTCAGGATTATGGATTCGTAACACCAAGTTTTTCAAATGGTGCAGCGTACGCCGACTTTGACAATGATGGTGATTTGGATCTTGTTGTCAACAACCTAACTGACCCTGCATTTATTTATAGAAACAATGCGATTGAAGAATTACAAAATAATTATCTGAGGATCGAATTGGTTGGCCTCTCTCCGAATAAACATGGTATAGGGGCCAGTGCCACCCTGTATGTTGATGGCCAAATACAATATCTTGAAGCATATGTTAGCAGAGGCTATCAATCATGTGTGGAGAGTACTCTCCATTTTGGCCTGGGAGATAATACTAAGGTCGATGAGCTTTTGATCAAATGGCCTGATGGCACGGAACAGTTACTTGTTAATATTGGTGCTAATCGAGTGATTAAGGTCTTTCAGAAAGATGCTGTAGAACCTGATAATTCCAATAAAATAGAAACTACGCAACTCTTTGCAGACATAACCACGCAAACGGGCGTGAATTATAGACATATAGAAAATGAATTTGATGATTTCCTGAAAGAGACACTTCTTCCGCATAAAATGAGCCAGTTCGGACCTAAGATAGCGAGTGGAGATGTTAATGGTGATGGCTATGAAGATTTTTATATTGGAGGAGCTGCCGGACAAACAGGTGCACTTTACATAAATAACGGAAATTCCTCTTTTAGCCATTCAACCAGGCAACCGTTTGACAGTGAAAAACAATGTGAAGATATTGGCTCATTGTTCTTTGATGCGGATGGTGATGGTGATCTGGATCTCTACGTAGTGAGTGGTGGAAATGAGTTCGCGGTTGGCAGTACGGATCTGCAGGATAGACTTTATTTAAATGATGGTGCCGGTAATTTTACGAGAGCAGAAAATGTACTTCCGGAAATGTTCACCAGCGGTTCCTGTGTTGTCGCAAATGATTATGATAACGATGGTGACCTTGATCTGTTCGTTGGTGGCAGGCTTGTTCCGGGTAGATATACATTTGCACCGAGAAGTTATTTGCTAAACAATGAGAATGGCATTTTTAAGGATGTGACGGAGGAAGTAGCAATCGGTTTATTAAGGCCGGGCATGGTTACATCCGCAGTTTGGACGGATTTTGACGGAGATAACGACCAAGATCTGATCGTTGTTGGCGAGTGGATGCCATTGAGTTTTTATGAGAATAAAGAAGGGCGTTTTGAGGATATTACTTTCGATCTTGGAATGGAAAATACTACCGGATGGTGGAATAAAATCGTTTCCTCCGATTTCGACAACGATGGTGACGACGACTACGTAATCGGAAATCTTGGTTTGAATTATAAATACAAGGCCACCGAGAATGAACCACTGCATGTTTATTGCCACGATTTCGATAATTCGGGAAGCCTCGATATTGTTTTAGGCTATTATAATTATGGCGAATGCTTCCCCGTAAGAGGAAGAGAATGCTCCTCGAATCAGATGCCGTTTATTAAAGATAAGTTTAAAAATTATGATGCTTTTGGTAAAGCAACCTTGGAGGATGTGTATGGGGATGCACTTCAATCTGCTTTGCAGCATCACGAAGCAAAGATGTTTGAATCAATTTATATTATCAATGAAGGGAATAATAAATTCAAATTGCTACCGCTTCCGATTGAAGCTCAGGTCTCTATGGTCTTTGGAATCATTATAGAAGATTTTAACGGTGACGGGAATGAGGATGTCCTGTTAGCAGGTAACTTCTATGTCTCAGAGGTAGAGACCGGGAGAGCAGATGCGGGAATAGGCCTCTATTTGAAAGGTAATGGCAAGGGTAATTTCACACCGGTGAAAGTTAGAGAAAGTGGATTTTTCGCCGACCGGGATGTGAGAGACCTGGCACTAATCAAAAATTATGATGACTCCGGATATTCAATTCTTGTTGCAAATAATAATGATAAGATGCAGATTTTCCTGAATGGATCATTGCCCGGTCAAAATATTGTATCAGTGAAATAATTAGAGAAAAAAAATAAATATGCGAAACCGGTTACAAAATATTCTTTACAGATTTTTCCTGATGGTCCTGGTGGTGATGATGGGTTGCAATTCTGATAGCACGGAGATAGATAGTTCTGCCGAGCAACAAGCAACGGCAGATATTAAACCGCTCTTTGTTCTACTGAGTCAGGAACAGACCGGTATTACCTTCAATAATGTGATTATCGAAAGCCAGACGATCAGTATTGGCGAATATATCAATGTGTTTAATGGCGGCGGAGTCGCTATTGGTGATATTAACAATGACGGTTTACCCGATATTTATTTTACAGGAAATCAGGTTTCAAATAAGCTATATCTGAACAAAGGCGAAATGAAATTTGAAGACATTACCGAATCAGCAGGTGTCACAGGCGAGAATGGATGGTCTTCAGGCGTAACCATGGTAGATATAAATAATGATGGATTTCTTGATATATATGTCTGCCGTATGTTCAACCATGGAAATTCTGAACTGCGGGAGAACTTGTTATACGTGAATAATGGTGACAATACTTTCACTGAAAAAGCCGGGGATTACGGAATAAATGATTCTAATTATTCTACACAGGCCAGTTTCTTTGATTATGATAATGATGGAGATCTTGATCTTTATGTAGGTAATCATCCACCTTATTACGACGAAGCTCAAAATGTCACAAAGAGCATTATTAAAACTAACAGGCCAAAGATTGAAGAAAGTGACAGGTTATATCGAAATAATAATGATGGCAGTTTCACAGATGTCACTGTAGAAGCGGGTATTATAAATTATGGGTTCTTGTTAGGAGTAGTGACCGGTGATCTGGATAAGGATGGGCTAACGGATATTTATATATCTAATGACCATATGGAACCGAATTTTCTCTATAAAAATAATGGCGACGGCACTTTTACAAATATTATCAACGAAGCGTTAAAACACACCAGCTTTTTTTCCATGGGACTTGATCTTGCTGATTATAATAATGATGGCAACCTCGATATTATTTGTCTCGATATGATGGCCCAGGATAACTATCGCCAGAAGACACAAATGAGTGGTATGAACCCCATGTCATTCTGGAAACTGGTAGAGGTGGGTTATCATTACCAGTACATGAGAAATTCCTTACAGCTAAATAATGGTAATGGAACATTTAGTGAAGTGGGACAGATGGCAGGCATTTCAAACACCGATTGGAGTTGGGCCGCATTGATGATTGATTTTGATAATGATGGCATGAAGGATCTCTTCGTTTCAAACGGCTATCGCAAGGACTTTAGAGATAATGATTATCTCATCGAGGTTAATAAGATAATAGAAGAAACAACCGCGCAGGGCGAGGAGGTGGATATGTATAATATCATGCAGGAAACAGTAAGCGCAACAAGACTGCCCAATTATTTCTTTAAAAACAGTGGAGATCTTCAGTTTGAAGACTACTCTTCCCATTACGGCCTCAACACCCCTTCATTTTCGTACGGGTCCTCCTATGGTGATCTCGATGGGGATGGTGATTTGGACCTGGTGGTAAGTAATTTGATGGATCCCGCATTTGTATATGAGAACAAATCTAACGAAGAAACGGGCCATAATTATCTTCGGATTAAATTGAATGGAGCAGAAAATAACTTGATTGGAATAGGCACAAAAGTTACTCTTTTTTATAATGAAGAAATTCAGTACCAGGAGTTAACATTAACGAGGGGATTTCAATCTTCAGTGGAATCTGTTCTTCATTTTGGTATGGGTAGCATCGATGAGGTTGAAAAGATCAAAATTGTCTGGCCCGATGGGAAAGGTCAATTACTCAAGGACGTTACGGTGAACCAACTGCTTGAGGTTAATTACGAAAATGCCACAAACCTTAATATTCCGGATGATTATCATCGAAGAATGTTTACCGGGTATTCCGGTGGGCTATCATCACTCTTCGCTCATGTAGAAAATGAATATGATGACTATTTGATTGAAACGTTATTGCCGCATAAGATGTCGCAGTTTGGGCCAAATATTACAACGGGTGATATCGATAAGGATGGAATGGAAGACTTTTATATCGGTGGCGCATCAGGTCAGTCGGGTGCATTATATATCCAAAAAGCGCATTCAACTTTTGAGCTGGCCGGAAGCCAACCCTGGAACGATGATTCAGAACAGGAGGATATTGGGGCAGTTTTCTTCGATTCTGATGGCGATGGTGATCTGGATCTGTATGTGGTAAGCGGTGGAAATGAATTTGCTGTGGGATCAGAACTCTTGCAGGACAGGCTGTATTTGAACGATGGAATTGGAAATTTCGTCAAATCTGAAGGCTTAATACCGGAAATGTTTACCAGTGGTTCATGTGTTGTTCCGGGGGATTATGATAATGACGGTGATCTGGATCTGTTTGTTGGCGGCAGGTTGGTGCCGGGTAGATATCCTTTCCCGCCCAGAAGCTATATACTGGATAACGATCAAGGGATTTTTACAGATGTAACGGAAAAAATTGCACCTGTCTTAATGAAACCCGGGATGGTAACCTCGGCAGTATGGGCCGACTATGATCTTGATGGGGATAATGATCTGATTATTGTGGGGGAGTGGATGCCGATCACAGTGATGAACAATAGCAACGGTGAGTTTACAGACATGACTTTTGATCTGGCTCTTGAAACCACAACAGGCTGGTGGAACAAGATCAGCGCGGCGGATATGGATAATGATGGCGACATCGATTTTGTGGTGGGCCATTTGGGTTTAAACTATAAATGCAAAGCTACTGAAAGCGAACCTCTTCATGTGTATTGTCATGAT
>JACZTA010000254.1 GCA_022573915.1 Bacteroidota bacterium
CTTTGTGGATATTGTCTCGACAATGTTGGATGAAACGATCCCTCTTACTACAAATGAGTTTGACGAATGGGGGAACCCAAAAGAAGAGGAATACTACCATTATATGCTTTCTTACTCTCCTTACGACCAGGTATCTGAGCAGGATTACCCAAATATCCTCATCACAACCGGTCTGTTTGACTCCCAGGTGCAATACTGGGAACCTGCTAAATGGGTGGCTAAACTTCGAGATAAAAAAACGGATGATAATCTATTGCTTTTGCATACCAACATGGAAGCCGGGCACGGAGGCGCCTCCGGCAGATTCATCCGTTACCGCAAAACCGCCCTGGAGTATGCTTTCTTGATGAAGTTGGAGGGGTTGGAGGAGTAGAGCAAGAGTTGGAGCAACAGCAACAGGGTTTTTACTCAATACTCTTGCTCAAACTGTTGCTGTTGCTGGATTTCGTTATGTTAGAGAGCTCTTGAGCCAATAAAGAAGATATAAATCTGAAAATTTGCATCAAAAATTGTTTAGTAAATAATGCGAATCTGTAAAAATCTAGGCACTAATTTTTGCAATTATTGCAAATTTTGCTTTTGGATTAGTAAAAACTGCAAATAACTTCGTTCCTCTTCCAACATCAACAAGTTTATTGCATAATCTGCAAATTTTCTAAAACCCGTTGCAGAAAATAGTTTTACACGAAACAATTCCATTCATAGCTTCACATCATTCAACGCCATATTTAAACTAGAGAAATATTTTCTAATTATGGAAATAAAAATCTTCTACGCGGCACTGGCTTTCTTCTTCGTTAGTAGTTCATTCATCGAATATGCATTAACCTATAAGAAGTATAAAGGCTATTATAATATGAAAGATACTTTCTCAAGCATAAAGCTAATGCTAGCGGGGTTGGTATTTGATACAGGGATAAAAATTGTATCCATATACGGACTATTATTACTTACCACTTTTGCCCCTTATCACCTGGGTTATGACTGGTGGTCTTGGATACTATGTTTTGTGATTTGGGATTTCTGTTTTTATTGCAAGCATTACGTCGAACACCATGTCCGATTCATCTGGGCTATTCATGTTCACCACCATTCATCGTCACACATGAATCTTTCCACTTCGATTAGGTCGGGAGTTTTCAAAGGACTGTACCGCTACTTTTTCTACATCCCTATTATATTAATGGGATTTCCACCTGTCATGTTTTTTACGATTTACGGAATAGGAAAATTATGGGCTTTTTTTTCACACAGCCAGAGATTGGGCAATTGGGGAATCCTGGAAAAATTCTTAATAACCCCCTCGCATCATGCCGTCCATCATTCATACAATGACCAAAATTTGAATAAAAATTTTGGCGAAACACTCATCATCTGGGATAAATTATTCGGATCATTTCAAGAGAATAACGGAAATCTAAAATTTGGAATACCAGAACAAGTGGACCACAGCAGTTTCTATAATACGGTGATGCATGAATTTGAAAACATGGCCCGTGATATTAGAAGCGCGAAAAACCTTAAGGAGATTATGTTCTACATTTTTGGAAAACCTGGTTGGAATCAGAAAAAAAAACATACGGTGAAAGAAAAAAATCTAAAAAACAAAACAAATGAAAGTAAAAACATTCAAGTATAAGAATAGAGAAGAACAAGCTTACAGAGTTCTCAAGCAACGAGTAAATCAATACTTCAAAGAGCGAGGTATTACAAGATTTGCTAATCCACAGGTGATCATAAAGGCGATCATCATTGTTTTAACAATATTTGGCTCTTATGCACTTATCATGTCAAATCATTTTAGTCCGATGGTGATGCTGCTCCTTGCGATCATATTTGGTATAGCATCACTGATGCTTGGTTTTAACATCGCTCATGATGCGGCGCACAATGCCTTTTCCCATAATTCAAGGATAAACAAATTGCTCGCTGGTACAATGAGTGTAATAGGAAGCAGCGCGTACGTATGGAAAATAAGACACAATCTTAATCATCATGCCAACAGCAATATTCCTGAATACGACTGGACGGCGTACGCACACCGGAAAATACTGACAAGTGATTCCAACCGGATCATTGCTAAACTATCCCGTTATCCGCATATATACACACCAATACTTTATAGCTTTTATTTTATCTTTTTGACATTCTACAAAGATTTTGAAATATTTTACAGCAATAGAATAGGCAATGCTTACCATTTCAAGCCTGGTATTAAAGAGCAGATATTATTTCCTTTTTCTAAGCTCCTCTATATTACATTCATCTTTGTACTCCCAATATTATATTTAAGTGTGGCATGGTGGCAAGTGCTTGTAGGTTATCTGATAATGCATATGGTTGCAGGCTCCATCTTTGCGTTGGTCGCTATCCCACCTCACCTACCAGAGGATGCGGTATTTCCTGTCGTGGATTCAGAAGGATATTTGAGTCATAGCCGATTCACTCACAACTTGTATACTACAACAGATTTTGCACGCAATAGCATAGGAGTTAACTGGATGTTCGGAGGATTTAACACGCACGTGATCCATCATTTGTTTCCGAATATTTGTCATGCACACTACATTCCTCTCACACAAATATTGAAGGACACTGTGGAAGAATATGGATTTGAGTATAAAGAAACCACCTTATGGGGAGCTGTTTGGTCACACTACAAGTTCTTAAAAAAGATGGGTGAACGTAGTTAATCTAAAATCGGGGATAACTTTTTTGGGATAGACCAGCGACCTATCCGATGTATATGTCACAAGCAAGAGTTTGAGTTGGAGCAACAGCAACAGGGTTTTTACTTCTTACTCTTGCTCAAACTGTTGCTCTTGTTGAATTTTCGAAAGTCCCCGACGAGTTGCGATTTATCTAATAACACTAAATCTTTTTGTCCTTATGATTTTCCCTGTTTTCACTTGAAGAAGATACATTCCCGAAGCAAGATGCGCCGTACCCACGCTGATCTTGTTGGTACCTGCATGAAGTTTACCTTCGAAAGCGTTTCCTAAATTTTCTCCTATTAGATTGTATAAATAAACACTTACAAGTTGACTATTATCCAAATCAATTTCAATATAGAGTTCATCCGTTGTTGGATTCGGATAGCTTACAATGTCGATATTCGAAATACCAGGCTCTATCAGGCTTGGGTTGCAGTAGCCGCTATCCAGTAGTATTTGTTTTATCGTTGGAATATCATCATTAACATAACCCACAGCAGTAAATTTGATCTCAGCACTCGCCGGCCCATTCGTATCCGGGAGAAGTAAGATAAGCTGTTCAAAACCACTACCTAATACAGGGTACCAGTTAGCGTCCCAATACGTAGCGGCATCAGGGCCGTAGAACGAGGGATAGGTTGACCCGTATTGGATCTTCCAGGCTTTGACATCAGCGAGTGGATTCTCCTGAATTTCAAAACTAAATACTTTTACATCATATTGATTGCTTCCGCATTCTTCATATAATGAATCCAAAGCGGGACATAGCCACTGACTATAACCACAAGTCAAAAAGAAGAAATCAAGAATAACTGCCTCGCCGGCGGATAGCGCTGTAAATAAACTATGCGAATTTCCTTCCGTGTCAGTCAAATAAAAATCTGTCAGCTGAGACTTAGCTGAAAACGATAAGGTTAGGACGAAAAACAAAAGGAAAAAGATATTTTTATAGCTCAACATATTATATCCATTAAATATACACATGATTTTTAGTTTCTCTGTACCCGCCACCTCTAAATACTTCGATACGTTTTTGCTAGCTCGTTCAAGGAGTATTTGTTTTATCTTTGGCGCCACTAACTAATCTTATTTCTCAATGCACGATATGAATTTCATTAAACACTGTCTGATAACATTAATGATCACGGCCTTTCTGCCCTTTGCAGCCATTGGTCAGAATATCAACACGATCGCCGGAACCGGTACAGGTTCTTTCTCAGGAGATGGAGGATCCGCCAAGGCTGCAACTGTAAATCGTCCCCTTGAAGTGCATGTAGATAAAAATGGAAATGTGCTGATCGCAGACAACGACAATTATCGCATCAGGTTTATAAATGCATCTACCGGGATCATTAGCACAGTTGCCGGAAATGGTTCACTTGGATTTTCAGGAGATGGAGGAGCAGCAACTTCCGCCGAACTGAATTTGCCAACTGCCGTGTGTTCAGATACAACCGGAAATATTTACATCTCTGACAAGGGCAACCAGAGAATCAGGAAGGTTGATGGTGTCTCAGGAATTATATCCACAATAGCAGGCACAGGTACGGCATCATTTACCGGAGATGGCGGGCCATCCACATCAGCAACCATTAGTCAGCCGCATGGCATGCAAACCGATATCGCTGGTAATTTATATTTCGCCGACAGGACCAACCATCGAATTCGAAGAATCGACTTTGTAACCGGCATAATAACAACCGTTGCAGGAAATGGTACAATTGGTTTTTCCGGAGATGGTGGTGCTGCTACTTCTGCCGGTTTAAATTACCCGATCGGCCTTTGTCTCGACGACTCAGGCAATATTTACATTGCAGATCAGATCAATCACCGAATCCGAAAAGTGACAAAATCGACCGGAATAATTACTACGATAGCCGGCAATGGGAACCCCGGCTTTTCAGGAGACGGTGGTGCTGCTACGTCTGCTGAGCTAAACCAGCCTTATGACGTGGCTACCGATAATGCGGGGCATCTTTTTATTGCGGATGCTAATAATCAGAGGATTAGAGAAATTATACCCCACTGCAATTTCATGAAATACCGTAACCAATTTGTAATTTAAAATTCTTACTATTAATGATAATAATACTATTACTGTATCTGGTTCACAGAAAGTAGTAAAGATAGTTCCAACAACAAAAGTAGACCTAGTATATGACAATACACTTGTTGTTTTACCAATACCACTTAGTAAACAGGATAGAGGAAAGACTAAACCATTCTCTAGAATACTTGACCTTAAGAGGATTAAGGAGACAATTATAATTACTGGATTCTTAGCTGATGAAGATACAACTCAGAGTGATACTGGAAGTAGAAGTAGTGCAGAAAAAAAACGAGATGACCTAATTGACTTTGGAAAGAAATCTGGACCATTGAGTATAGTATGGGGGCAGAAATATTCAATTAATAGTTATCAGACAGTTTTTAAGCCTGATGCTGAAAATAACGAGTATGGTGTATTTATATT
>JACZTA010000255.1 GCA_022573915.1 Bacteroidota bacterium
TGCGCAAGGTGAAGTGCCGGATTGGCCGATTCGGGCCTGATTAGGTGGTGTAGTTTGTTAGCAAATCAGCGATATGACTCAATTATGTCCACTTTCGCCAATTGGCTATATCAAATATAATCAGAATAATATAAAATTCAAATAAATGTTTCTGTTGAAGCTTGGGGGCCTACAAGCATGCGCATGAGCATGTGCATGATCAAACTGAATCCCGCTGTTTGAAGGCTTTCCTCGCTACGGCATGTAAACTTGCACCATTAGGGGGTAAAAACATTTTATTTAACAATGAATTTCCCTGTTTGGTAACGGCCGTTAATATGAATTAGCTTGTAAAAATATAGACCCGACACGAGATTACTTTGACCAATACTAACAGTCTTCTTGTTTGATATATTTATCTCTTTGATTTTCCTTCCAGCCAAATTGTAAAATTCCAAACTCCTGAACTCGTGATTTGCATCATCAAATATCAAAATCGATGAATTAGAAATAGGATTAGGAGATATTTTGATGTCATAATCAGCTTCGTCAGGATTCTGAATACCTAATATTGTCGCACCATTGTATATTGCTTGAACCTCAGAGGAATTAAGAGCACGATCATAAATAATCACCTCATCAATTTTCCCATCAAAATATTGAGGTCCATCAGTTACAGTGGCCAATGCAAGACCAACTCTGAAATTATTTGCATTCACTAGGTTCGCAAAACTACCTCCATTATTCTTAGTTATAAATGCACCTTGGTCCACTGCATCAACATATAATTTTACATCCTTGTCTTTATACACACCTACCAGGTGATACCATTGACCATAACTATAAGTACCTGATTCAATATGTGTACCATTCGCTTCTGAAGGTTCAACTAATGCCATTTGAAATCCGGTGCTATTGTCAATTAATGTTCTAAACCAAAGAGCACCTGTAGAAAACTTTCCAAAAGTAATTCCGGACCATCGATTTGGATTTGTAATTGCATCAACGTAAAACCAAGCACAAATCGTAATGGCGGTTTGTGAAGCAATATCCAATATGGAATCCTTTATCAGATAATCATCCAAACCGTCAAAACTATACGCGGATGCTGAATTACCGCTCTTGTCTGTGGTCAAACTGGCACCGATTACAGCTAAATCGTTCCCATTAGCGCTCCAATCATTTGCATTGCCACTAAACGGATAGTAGGCTACTAATCCACTATCGAGATTTACTTGTGCGATAACGGGTGTTATAAGAGTGTAAGATAAAAGGAGCGTTAATAATACCAACCAAGTAGTTTTCATATCTAAATTATTTTCTATTTAAAGGTAAGTAAATTTAGAAGAAAGTATGGTTTAAGTCCGCTGCCGATTTAAGTGATTCCGACAATCGACTATTGCAAGGAAATTATATTTATCTATTTTTGTGGCTGTTTTTAGGTTCCACCTTCTCCGCCGGCCTTGCTCCGCCGAAGCGCTTCGCAAAGGCGATGCTGGCGGATTCGGTGGACAAGGCGGTAGCAAATGATAAAAGAAATATCGAAGTAGCAATGATTTTATCTGGTACTTCCAGGTGCGGTAGCTTCCGCCAAAAGGCGGACAAGCATCTTTTATTATGAGAAAGGAAATTATATTGAAGTGACAAGTATACTAATTTTGTACTTCAAGGTGCGGTAGCTTCCGCCAAAAGGCGGACGAGTATTTTTTATAAAATTGAGATAAGTAAATTGAAAATTATAGAATATTTTAATTGATTTTTCCAGGTGCGGTAGCTCAGTCGGTAGAGCACAGGACTGAAAATCCTGGTGTCGGCAGTTCAACTCTGCCCCGCACCACGAGCATGGGCGAGTGGGGAGGATAGCCCCGAATGGGGCTATATTTTTAGGCCGCAGGCCAAAAAGCAGAGTTGAAGCCTGTCCTGAACCGCTCCAAGCGGTGAAGGAACATGCCCCGCACCACTCAGCGGAGAATCGCCTGGCGCGATTCCCCTTGATAGAAGACGTTTGATTAGCGACGTTGGATATTTGATTTGATTTTTAAGATTTAAAATCTTCCCTAACCTTATCTTTTGGGAGAATCACTGGTACTTCTGTTAACATGATAATGAAAAGATTGAGGATACCACCACTCACTTTCTTTAATTGCTATCTAAAAATTTGGCTCCACAGATTTACAACTCTTTGACAAGGAAGATAGAATCAAGAAATATACTAATAAGCATTATCTTCGCAACCGATAATTGAGAATAAATTTTTAACATATTACCAGAATGCGAAATGGTGGATATATGGAATTAACCATTGCGGTAAGAAGTATGGTAATAAATAAGTAATCCAATGGCAAAAAAGAAACTATCTCCTGCAAAAAGGGGGATTAAATACGAAAAGCGTCAAGCGACCAAAACAAGGTCAAAACATATTGGAGGACCAGGTAAACCTGACCTTACAAAGGGCAAGAAAAAAATAGAAGTAAAAAACTGGGGAGACCCTGTTCACAGTGGCGTTATTAAAAAGGCGATTAAAAATAAGGTGAAAACGGTAATAGCTAAAAGTGGTTTTACAGACCCAGCAAAGGAACTTGCTAAAAAGAAAGGAATCAAACTTAGAAAAGGTAAATAGCTACCAATCACTTACAAGGTATTCACCTTCTTTGCTCTATTTCTTGATCCTGGTCATCTGATTTATCATCATCACTATCTGAGGACTGTTGATCTTGTTCATTCTCATCATCACCTCGTTCAGATTGATCCTCTTGTTGGCTGTCTTCAGATGTATCAGACCGTTGATCTTCCTGAGTAGAATCATCGTCTCTTTCTATAGATTGATCGTTTCCTCTATCTCGGATTTCTTCAAGTTCCTTTATTCTCTCAGATTGCTTCTCCAATTCCTGAAGTTGTTCTATATAGTTAAGTCTTGAAAAGCGGTACTTGCGACCATATGATACGCCGGTCAGTTTTCCGTTTCGATAATAAGGTGATATATCCTGTTCTTCCAATAATTGCAGTAGTTCTTCAGTTGAAGAAGCCAAACTAAAACTTTCGTCAAGCATTGAAACAAGTTTTTCCTTTTGGGTAGTCCCCTCTCTTAGCTTAACCTCATATTCCTGATTGCTCACTCTATCCTTGTCCAGCTTTCCATGCTGTACCAGAGAATCAAAATAATTCACTAATTTTCAATAAATAGTAAATATGGCTAAGTACGAACTCAAGACCAAAGAAAACACCGCATCCGTTTCGGCATTTATAGACTCGATCGAAGATCCGGTCAGGAAAAAGGAATGCCAGGAAGTTAATAAACTCATGACAGCCGTAACCGGATGGAAACCCAAAATGTGGGGAGGAAGCATCGTTGGCTTTGGCTCCTAGACATATAAAGGAAAAACAAGTTCCGGTGAATGGTTTATTCTTGGTTGGGCGCCTCGAAAGGCAAACTTAACAATGTACTTCATGACTGATTTTGATAAGCATAAAGATGTTATGGACAAACTGGGCAAGTACAGTATCGGAAAATCATGTCTTTATGCAAAAAAGCTGGAAGATATTGATCTGGGCGTACTAAAGAAACTGATCAAACAAACGATGAAGTTCGATCCGAAGTATGCTGTTGGTTAAGAATTACGAACTCCAAAATATCAACTCTGCCCCGAACCACTTGGTAGGAGCTCACTCGATGATCTTATAATTATCCATAAAGAAGTAGCCTTCCACATATCGATAGTAAATATTGTTATCATCCGGTAACAATAAAAAGGAATCCGCCATGATGGATTCTCCCTCTACATAAATAACAATGCGGTTTTTCTGATCTAATAATTCAAATATTACTTCGACGCGTACCCAATGACCGTATACATCGTTAGACCACTTCGGATTGATGGAATTACGATCAACCTCTTTGCCGTCAGAATTATATTGTCGGTACTCCAGTATCGGAAAAGAGCCTGTCGTGTGATCTGCCCTCAACCAAACCGAGGCAACATAGTTCTTATCTATTTGTCCATTTTGAATCGTGGTATCCATTAAAGGTAACCGGCCTTCTTCCATCCACATGGCGCCCTTCCCCGAAAATGCATCAGCAATAGTATCCTCTTCGAAATTGCGAATCATGGTTTCGTTTCCAATATAACTCTGGCTCGTCCACAGGCCACTGTTTTTCATTGCGTAACCAAATATCAGCCCAAGCGCCAGCGAAGGTAACACCAGTTTCCAGTCACCCTGCCCGGCAAACGTCGCGCATGCGCCTATAAACGTCCCCGGAACAAATGAAAGCAGCAGCTGTTTGGCCTGAATACACATCAGAAACGCGACAATACCGGTTATGACATAACCGAGAATTTCCAGATGTGGTGCCAGTGCACTACCGTAAATAATGACCATCGCCCACACCACGCCACTAAGCAGGGTTGCAGCGGAGATCGCCAGCCCTTTCAGCCCACCTTGCGGGCAGGCAAAGTAGGCCGTACAGCCCAGGAAGCCCGCCCAGCTTAGTAAGCCCAGGGAAACAGCCACCCATCCCCAGATACCGGAGAGAATGCCTGTTGTGATTGCAATAGAGAGAAGTATGTTCATGCCGCGCATGATAGCAGAAAACGCGGCCATGAATGAGATCGAGCACACATTTTATGCAACAACAAATTATCCGTTGCAGTTATGAGTGACGTAGATCACACTTATTCTTCAGAATCTTCTTCCAGCTCGTCCCACATTGCACTAATGGCATCGCGGGTTAGCGGTGCCATGGTGCGCCAGAAAGGCGTGGTTGCATGGGCCTCCACTTTGCCAAGGAACGCACCACACCAGGGTAACAGATACTCACTGAACAGTGTTTCCAGTGCTTCGCTCTCATCTTCCGTTGACTGATCTTCCAGCCAGGAAGCCGCAAGCAGCAATGTGCCGATGTGATCGGCTGGCGTATCCGCCAGTGGCATCCCTCGTTCGGAAAGAAAAGCGCGCACTTCCGCTTCCGTTGCGTCCTCAACCCATGCGCTACGATATGGCGGCACGGCACATTCATCGCCGATAAACAACGCATTGTAATCGGCAGAGACTTGCGCCATATCACAGCTTTTCTGTAAACGCGTCAGTAACTCATCCTGCTCCAGTGGCCAGTTCGCAGCCAGTTTCCCCTCACGAATCAGGGTAAACAGCGGCACCAGTAAAGGACCTTGCGGTTGGCGGCAATAGAGCGAACCCACC
>JACZTA010000033.1:0-13506 GCA_022573915.1 Bacteroidota bacterium
AGAGCATACTATTCAAACCTTCCGATGTAGCCAACCAGTGGGTGAATTTGGTATAACATCCTATGGCTCATCAGTAGCATCAATTTGTGGTAATGATCACCTTAGCGCAATTGGTAACCGTATTTTTAGGCACGTATTTAGTGTTGGCGATAAGATTACTCTTGAAATTAGAGAGTTATATGATGAACAAGGAAACACCTTTGTTCGAATTCGTGACGTAGATGGAAATAGTGAATCATTTGGATATGTCTTTTTAGCGGATATAATTCGAGAAAACGAAAAGGGAAATTCACTAAAAGTTGATTTTAAAGTATTGGCTCCAGAAACTCAAATTGAAGGAACAAACTTAAATCCTAAGATTGATTACCCTCTAACAGAAGTTGTATCAGGCTTAATTGATTTATCGAGTGATTTATTAAAACTTGGAGTTGAGCAAAGTGACTTTAATGTGGCTGGAAAACTACTTTGGGGCCTAAGTGAAACACAGGGCTTTGATCTATTTGGAGATTTTGCGAGTAAATTTCAAGCAAAGTATCCTAAGTGGCATAACAATCTTAGTACATATTTGGCCTTTGGTCATTTTAGAGACAAATGCTGTCATGACGGAACTAACTTAGTTGGTAGTGATGTATCAATGCTCAGTGATTATATCCCTATTCGTTCTTATAGAATGTCTCTCACCGTGACGTGCGCACTTGATACCAACATGCTTACAAAACACAGGCAACCTACACATACAGCCTTAGAGAATATAGATACTTGGGGTATATATAGTCCGTTTTTGCTATCTACTTTTTTCAAAATCAAATCAGTAAAACAAGGACTAGATAAAGTACACAGTGCTTATTGGGATGAAGAAACACCACTGAAACCTGGAAGTTGGCTAGAAACAGGAATTGAGCCAGTAATTAATTCGCAACCTGTTAATGATACAATTGCAATTTTTTCTGCAATGGTATTTGAGCCACAATTTGCCTTACTGATACCTGATCTTAATGTTATCTTTAAGGAGCAGACTTATACCGCTCTTTCTAATAATTAAGTAGAAACAAGCATAATAAAAAACCATCAAAATCTATAGTGATAGGTTTAATTTAATATGGAGTTTATTAGATTTATAAATTCTACCTTGGGAAAGGTGTGCAATATTCTTTAGAATCATATAAAATATAATTAATATGACAGAAATGCATATAAATTCAGAAGGACAATTCCAGTCTGATTTACATCCGGATCTAAAACCAGATAAAATCATACTATCATTCAAAGACCCTGAGGCAAGGCCGAGCTTGCGCCTTTATAGTGAAAACTGTAGTAATCGTGAACTTGGAGATAATATACTTAAAAGATTAAAAGATTTTGATGAAAGTGAATAATAGTGTTTAGGCTCATTGGTCTGTAAAATCATATGTTAATATCTATTTATAGAGCGGATCCATGAAACCATTATCTACAAAAACCTTAAGAACACTCGCGCTTTATACTCAGCAACTTGCTGTAGATAATACAGGAAGTAAATCGCCTGATGAAGAAGCCATTTTGAATTTGATTAATAAAATTGGCGCTTTGCAAATCGATACTTTATCAGTTGTATCAAGGAGTCATTACCTGACTCTTTGGAGCCGGATCGGTCAATATTCTATGGAGGTTCTTGATACTTTAGTCTATAATGAAAAGAAACGGAAGTTATTTGAATATTGGTTTCATGGAGCTTCTATTATACCTCTTAAATATTACAGATATAGCTTGACAAAAAAGCGAACTTATCGCGAGAATGGGGATAAGTGGAATAGTGCTTGGTTACAGAAACCAGAAAACATTGAGCTTATGAAATCAGTTCTCAAAAAAATCAACGAAAATGGTTCATTAAGTTCGGCTGATCTCCAAGGAGATGGCATAAGCAGGGGTTCGTGGTGGGATTGGAAACCGGCAAAAAGTGCTTTGCAGCAGCTTTATAACCGTGGCGACATCATGGTTTCAAACCGAAAAAGCTTCAAAAAGATATACCAGATTACTGACAAAGTATTACCTAAAACGGTAAACACAAAAGAGGCATCATGGGACGAAATGATGACTTTTAAGTGTGAACTTTCTTTAAAAGCACTTGGAATTTGTAAGCCACAGCAAATTGCTGACTATACCCATACAAAACGTTCAGAAATAAAAAAGTATATTGAAAAGCTCATTAAGCAAGGTCATTTCCTTAAAGTTCAAGGTGAGTTTATAGACGGTAGTATCCACGATTTACTTATCCACCGTAGTAATCTTAAGATTCTTAAAAAAATTACTGATGGGGAACTCTCTGCTAACAAGACAACCTTGCTGAATCCGTTTGACAATCTATTTTGGCCCAGAGACAGAGATAAAGAAATTTGGGGTTTTGAACAAGTATTGGAGGCATATAAACCGGAGGAAAAAAGAAAATGGGGATATTATTGCCTGGCTATTTTATATCATGATCAATTAATTGGTAGGATTGAACCTAAGCTTGATCGAAGTTCAAATACAATGATTATCAAATCAGTTTTTCTCGAAGATGGAGTTAAAATAACTGATAAGATGTTAAATTCTGTGAGCGACTGTATTAAAAGATTCTCAAGTTTTCATAATGCAAAGACTATTCGATTTGAAAGCAATGGCACAAAAAAGTTTATTGCAGCATTAAGACCTTATTTTTAATACAACAAGCCTCACAACGCACACTCAGCTACTCTCAGCATATTTCGCAAGCTGCATACGCTTCGCTCGATTCGTATTCGTTGCTCGGGCAAGTTAGCGTTTCCACAGTGAACTGCGAAAACGCTAACTTGCGGGGAGACACATAAAATGTTTCTCCCCGTACCCCTCTTCACTACTGTTCTATCTATCGCTCCTTTCGTCACGATTGTAAGCATTGCTATTCTTTCTCTTTTCGCGCAGATCAACAAGTCGTTGTTGTTCTCTGTCCAGCAAGAGCAGGTGTTCTGGACCAAAACCGAGCCTGTTTAGGCGATACTTTCTGCCGAATCGTACTCCAGTAATTTTACCATTTCGCTTATACAACTCAATTCCTTCTCTCGTGACTTGGTCATAAAAATCGTCTTGCGACTTGGCGGTGGAAAAACATCTTTCAAGAATCCCTATTAGTTTTTCCTTTTGGGACTTTTGACCAGTTCTTACCTTATAGTTGTATTCCCTGTTTGTAGCCTTGACCTTTGAACTCGCAGTGTAGTTCACTACTGATTTCTCAAGTTCTGGGTATTTTTCTACCTGAAACGACTGTAGATCTCTCTTAAGCCTCTTCAGACGCTCCAGAGAGAGCCTGGTGGCCTGATTATCTTTATACAAGTTACCTGACACCAAGCTGTGAAGATGAACATGATCCTTGTCGGAATGTATAAATATGGTGTAGATGGCCCGATCACCCCGCAGCGAGATATATTGTCTTGATAAATCCTGTAGTTTTTCTGGCGATAGATGATGTGAATCGGATTTATGAAAGCTTATTATCTCATGGTACATTGCAACTCCGCGTTTTCTTTGCTTTCGGAAAACATCATTCTCAACATAGGCTAATTCTATGTCAAATAGAGTGTGATCATTTTTGATATTATGGGTGAGAAGAAGCTGATGGTTCTTACCCTGAAGTTGACCCGTTTCGCGGGTCATGTATTGTAGTAACCCCTTGAAATTAGGTTTTTGATGAGTGATGAGCTTTAGAATCATATGAATGGTGTAATGGTACTTCAGGAGGGTGACGTATTATTTTGGATATATCCAGTTCCAATTGTTCAATCTTCCTCAGAATCCCTTGAAATGAGCTCTTTTCTTCAAATGGGTTTCTCTCCGTTTGTGAAATCGTTTTCACTTCTTGGTATATCAGGCTAAGCAACTGTTCTAACTTGCTTAATTGATCAGGATTCGGCACCAGGTAGAGTTTTCTGGTGTAGGCAAGGCTTGCCTCTTTAATGTAGGCTGTTTTGCTTCGATGGTGATTCAGAGCAGCTTTCGATATAATTGATTCTTCATCTTGCGTAAAGCTGATTGAATATTCGGGGTGATTGTTTCTGTACGTTCTCTGATATTGACGTTTGTAGAGCTTTCGATACTCTCTTTTAGCTTTTTTGATGTCTGCATCGGATCCATGTTCTAAAACCCCGCATGCATCCAAATACTGCCAAATCCCACCGCTATACTTCCTCCGCTTCATGATTTTCAGGTTGCTTTTCGGGAACGGATAATGGCAGGAGCAGCACTTCTTTCTGGATGGCGTTAGTAATAATTGGTTCAGGAATTTGGCTGTATCTTTTCAGTTTCGATTGTGCGTAATAGGGTGTGAGCTTAGCTTTAATCGGCTTGCGATTACCGGAAATAATGAGCGCAGATCGTTTATCCATCATCCTCACTTCTTGATGTGTTAATAATTCTCGTTTTACCTTGTGACCTTTTTCATCCTTGTATTCGAATTGGCCTAATATGCTTTGTAACTCGCGGGCTGTTTCAAGACTTTGTCCGCTGAAATACATCTTGGTAACGCAGTTGGCTTTTATGGCATGAGCGTCATTTTTATACAACTCCACCAACTGAGCAAAGTGCTGTACAGAACACAAAATACCACAGCGAAATTTTCTAACGTTCGATAAAGCAAGCTGGAGAGTGGGCATTTTGCCCAGACTGGCTAATTCATCTATCAGAAGAAAAAGACTCAGATCTTTATCATTTGGAAGAGAACGCATTGTAAAATTCCAAAACTGTTCGAAGAATATGGCCGATATGACGCTGAAAATTCTCTGATCGGCTAGACCGTTTTGGATATACAAAATGGTCTTATCTTTTCTGAAACTTTCGAAATCCAAAGTATCGCTCGAAGTAACCTGGGCTACTGAATCCATATTGAAAATATTGAGAGCAGCTTTGCTTTGGGCTATTATGCCGGATTGAATTTTGGAATCATAGGCTACAAAAGATTTATAGGAATTATACAGAGCTGTGTTTCTAGTTTTGGAGAATAAGCGATCTACCGCTTCCGGATCAGCCATGAGTTGTAGAAGATGCAGGACATTCCGCAGATTGCAATATTTGGAATCCTGTTCTCTTAAAATTTCAATCAGCAAGGAAATTAAACTGGTCGCTTCCAGGGACCAAAATTTATCGCCTCCGCTATTTCCCATACTATGATGAACCAATAACTCGGCCACCTTTTGTGAATCGGTTTGGGAGTGGATACGGGCCAATGGGTTAAAAGAGCTGCTTCGCTGAGGGTTAGAAAAATCAAGCACCTTTATTTTGAACTTGTGAACTTTCTGAAGATATCCGGCAGTCTTGGTATAAATTTCGCCTGCTGGATCGTGGACGATAAGCGAATGGTCATGCATTTTCAGGCATGACGGGATTAGTACTGTGCTTGATTTACCTGTTCCGGTTGAGCCACATATTAAAACATTTTCGTAACTATTTTTGACTGACAGGCTCTTTTTCCCTGTCAAACAATAACCTTCATAGCCATTTGATAAAAAAGTACCAGACAATCCAAATGTTGCTTTATATGAAAAGTCATTGCCTGATAAGAATTTGATAAAAATGACTATTAATTGGAATAGGAGTTTTATTGTTCCTTCGATTATTAAAACAATGAGTTTGATTATTGAGAATATAACATTCATATTATTTGTGATGTTTGTTATTAATAAATGGTTCGATCCCTTTAACGAATGCTTCTGAAATCACATTTACCGCCTTCATGCCTGCCCACAGGAGGATCAGGCAGAGTTTAAGAAGTGCTTTAATGACTTTCCAAAGTTTTGCCCATAGGTTCATTAGAGAAATATTTTATTGTTTTTCAAAAAATAGCGTTTGCTCCAACTGTGATATTTGCATTTCGCTCTTCGAATATTCCTTGGTATATCCCACTCATTCGCAGGAACAATTTATCTTCATCAGTTGTCCGGCTTCTATGGATCAGGTATATTTCAATACCTGATAGATCCTTCGGTCGTGTCCTTTTAAGAAAGAGCTTCTTTATTTGAGCGGAGCTATCGGTCAACATTTTGAGATCGTTTTCTCTGAGTACCGAAAACCAGTCATTATTCTCCATCAGATCGGAAAAAATGATTACTGTTTTTTTGCCTGCTGACTGGGCACTTAACCAATTGAGTTGCCCAGTAATCGGTACATAGAGTTCCGAGCGTGACCGTCCCGTTGTATCCTGATTAGCCTTCTTGATCACTGTCTCAATTCGCGCCAGAAAGCTGTCAATTTTTGACTGGCGATCAAATGCGTTTGAGGTCAAAGGACGAGCAGGTTGAATAGAGAATTGCTCTATCGGATTCAATGATAAATCAGTCAACGGCACAATACGAATGATGGCTCCCTGCCACTTATCAGATTCAAAGTCAAAAAGAGATATGACTGACTTTGGATCAAGCGGCTGTTTTTTATTTGGCGTCTGGTCGTAAAGTAGCAAAACAGCCGTGGTCGCATTGTCAGGTTCATTATCGCTGGCGAATAAGTTGAACAGGGCAAGGGCGGTTCCTAATACAATTATTGAAAAGATTACTTTTTTCATGATTTTTTGTTTTGATGATTATTAAAATTGAGCTCTAGTTCCAGCAACTTGTGATCGAAGCAGTCAGGCAGGCCGTCAGAACGATATAGAATGTTCTTTTGCTTAAATATTCCATTGGCCTCTTTGCGCTTGCTGACCACTTCTAATTCCTTGCTCTTTCCCAAAGTCCTAAGCGCTTCTTTCGCTTTCGCTATGTCTGCTTGTCTATCCTCGATCTCATTCTTATTCCGCCTGGACTTATTCTTTCTTAGATTACGCCACCAGATCCAAAGACGTACCCAGAATTCTTGAAAAGCGGCATGTGTTTCCTCCCTTGATGGAAAAAGCCAAAAGATAATTCCGGCCGAAGCTAAAAAGACAAACAGGTTTATAATGACGAAATATGCAGGTGGAATTTCTATGCTTACGTAACTTTCTAAAAAAGCAATCCGGAAGTAGGACAAGACAGAAAAAACAGCCGCAACCAAAAAGATGGCGATTCCACCAATGGCGTATTTTTGCCATAGGTAGGGAGCTTTGCGAATCAGGTAGGGGGTCAGGTGGGCAAATGACCATACTCCGGCTGATAAAGTCAAGGCCATCGAAAAGGTGGTCAGCAGGACGTCACCCACGACTTGTAAACTCTTGGCGTTAAATAGGGTTTCACCCCAGGCCATAATAGCCGGTACGAGTTCGGCGATGAACAATTGGATCATGATTAGAAGTGGGTTGACCTCTCCGAGTTTATCTTCGGCTTGTAGATTCTTTTGGTCTATCGCTTGCATCTCACTGACAGTTTCCTGTATTCGCTGCTCAGCCAGTTTTCCGTCCAGTTCACCATCTAAAGAATCAAGATTCGTTTGGATGTATTCATATATTTTAGCGATCAGGCCTTGATATCCGGCATCAAGGGTTTCGGTATATACTTCCAGAGAATCGCCTTTCAATGCCGGTAGAGAACGCTTCCCCGTTGCTTGCCCCAGGGCTCTTGCTTCATGTTTGAATTGCCTATCAGCCCTTTCTATTTCTTTGTCGAGTTTAGGATGATGCATACGATAATTGTTGTTTTTCATAGTGCTTAATAGTTTTAATAGACATTAAAAAAGCACCTGCTGTCCAGGTGTCTCAAATAATCCGTGTCCCGTTGCCAGGAGAAATCCTTAATATTTACATTACATATTATCATATCAGCACTTCTAAGTCAATACCCTGACGGGAAAACTTGTTTGATTTTACAGATCATCGAATCTTTATCTTGAAATCTCACTTTTCTCCTTTTCCTTTTCATTCTCTTTTAGCTGATGACGGAGTTCCTGAACACGCCAGAATTTCTTTTCCTCTTCTGTCATTGGCTTTTCCTTCCCCTTTTTATTATCAATGTTTTGTTGTTTGCTTTTTGGTGATTCTTTTTCATTCTGATTGCTCTTTGAATCCTGTTTGGCCAAACCTTTGGTCTTGGCGTAAGCGATCATCTTTTTCTTAATCTCCCAAAGTTTCGTTGAGGGAGTGAAAATGGTTTTCCCCTGACGATCATAAGCGGTGTATACATATTTGCCCTCACCTTTGATATAGGTCTTTTTTATTCTACCTATTACTCGTCTGTTTAAATTAATGACTGTGATAAAATGGCCGTCTTTGGAGGGACTCTCATATTCAATAAAAGCCACTCTCATTTTTCGTTCTTCTTTGGTGAATGTGTTTTTGTTTCTCATGGGTTGAAGTTTTTTGAATCATTAAAAATCTAGTAGTGCTTGATCTTGATAAATTAATGTGACAGTATTTACCAAATTCATTCCAGATGAATTTTGAAGCCGGATGAAAGTTTTTAAACAATAAAAAGTGTCAGAAAATGATAGGATGGTGTCAAAAATTGATAACTTTATATAAAAGTTATATCTCATGGAAAAAATACTGGTATCCTGGATTGCACTTGAAAACGATTTCCTTAAAAAAGTAAAAAGTAAGGTAAACGCGGGTGGGCCTACCGCTAATATTCACGAACATTTCTTTGATTATGATAATCACTATCTCTTGACAACTGCAAATGAAAAGGAGGGTGATACGAGGCTTGATTTTCTTATTAACTTTTTAAATCGGACGTATGGTCATGTGATTACACCAGTATTTCTGAATGTATCGGATGTAATTGATGTTTCTGCGATTAAATCAAAGGTTTCAGAGTTCCTTTTATCAAAAAGAAACTGCAAGATTGAAATATTCATTTCTTCTGGTACTCCCGCAATGCAAGTTGCTTGGTATTTTGCTCATTACGAACTTGGACTTAATACCAAGTTATTTCAAGTTAGACCAGCTAGGTTCTCTAAGGATAATAAGCCGAAACGTATTGATGTGGATCTAGAGCAATCGCCGTTCACTTCAAGTATAATTATTAAAGAACAATTAGTTGATGAAGTTGATGAGCCGGAAATAAAAATCACTTCGTCTATTAAGCCAGTGTTTGATTTAGCTTATAAAATCGCATCTACTGACAAGGTTAGAACACTTATTACAGGAGAGACAGGTACTGGAAAAGAACTATTAGCCAGATATATCCATGATTCGTCAGCAAGAAGAAAGTATCCATTTATACCAGTCAATTGTTCTGCTTTAGGAGATGAGCTTTTGGAAAGTCGTTTGTTTGGCCATCTGAAAGGTGCATTTACTGGAGCATTTGAGACTTGTTCAGGAGCTTTTCAAGATGCAGAAAGCGGAACAATCTTTCTAGATGAGATTGGAGATATATCACCTAAAATGCAACAAACATTGCTGCGTGTTCTACAAGAAAAGAAGGTATCGATGATTGGAACAACTAAAGAGGAGAATATAAACGTCAGAGTCATTGCAGCAACAAACAAGGACCTTACGAAGTTGTGCGAAGAGGGACAGTTTAGATATGATCTGTATTATCGTCTTGCTGTTGCTGAATTGACAATGCCTCCTTTAAGGGAAAGAAAGAGACAGGAAATAAGAACATTACTTAATTTCCTGATAGATAAAAAGAAGAACGAATTCAACAAGCCCAAGTTGAAATTTTTAAAGAATGTTGAAAGCGAAATTCTTAATTATTCGTTTCCCGGTAATGTAAGAGAAATGGAAAACCTTGTTGAACGACTTTTTGTGTATACTGATGGCACAGTTTCCAAGACTGACCTACCTGATCGAATTCTCGGTAATAGCCAAATAGAATCCGGTTCTTTAAAATTGATCGATATTGAAAATCAACACATTCAAAAAGTATTAGCAATGTTTCCTGACAACAAACAGCAGGTGTGTAGAGTTTTGGGAATTGCTAGAAATACGCTGGAAAGCCGCATTAAGAAATACAATATAAAAACAGCTAACTAATTGGGTTTGTAGAGTTTTGGGAATTTATCTTTTGAAATACAAATTCCGTGATAAATTAAGCTCAGTTGGTAAGAAGTGTTGTAAATTAGCCGATTCAGAACGAGTAAAAAAGGGCTCTATATTATTTGCATATTGCCTACGATTAATTAAGAATGTTGCAAAATATACTTTACTATTGGGCTCAACCTGATTATGTATTCTGGCTTTGGCCTTTTTGATAATGGGATACAGCATATTTATACATTTTACCGTTGTCTTGTCAGAGTTGATAAATCCTTCATTCCATATTTCACTCAGTTCATAATTATCTCTTGGTCTAAACGATTCCCTTTCAAAATCCTTGACCATCATTTTACTAACTTCTTGCTTATTTTGTTCACTAATATTTTGAAATTCATCATCTATCCATGCAATTTGTTTTTTTTCATTAAAACGTCGATAAACTGATTTTAATTGAGTCAGTATTTTCAGTTTATCCTCAGGTGTAAGCCTATCATACTCTTGAAGGTTTATGCATTCTATCGCAAAGCGAAGTCTATTTTCGTCGACAAATATTTTTGAAAGAAAAATCCTTAAATTGATATTAGCTGCTTCAACTTTATAGAGTTCTAATATCTTTTGGTTTCTTAAATTTACCTTATCTAAATATTCTTTCCGTTGAGTTTCCTTATTTAATATAAAGCTATTATAAATATCTACCTGTAGACGTAAAGCTAATTGGTCATGCTTTAGAATATTGTTCTCAAGTGTTATTGATGCTTGATGTAATAAGTTGTTTTTGATAGCGAGATCATTTTCATTTAGTGCGTTTATTAACAGTATTCTTCCCTTAAGTTTTAGGAGAATAGCATTATCATTGTCTTTTTTCAGTCGATTCTCTATTATTAATAAAGCAATATCCAGCCGTCTTATCCTAAGAAAATATTTCGATATTGAAACATAAATACTAGTATTCCTTTCTCGGTCTTTTAGTACCAATTCAAGAACTCTATTCAAGTTGTCTTCATCATGAAAGTATGCGTAAACAAAGACTAGTTCCACATAAGTTGAAAAGTTTTCTTTTAGGTTATGTTTGCTGATTTCCTCGGTTTCTTCTAATAGTTCTTTTGCTTTATCCCAGTCTCCCAATTCTCTATAAGTTCTCGCAAGTACAACTCGAGGAGCTACTTCTTTTTTATCTTTATCAGCATACACCGCCTCTTCTAATACTTCTCTTGACTTATTTAAATCATGAAAAAACTTTGATTGTTGGTAAATTAATCCCAGCTCCGTTTTACTATGTACAGCATTAGGATTATTTTCAATAATGTGCTCAAGTATAGATATGGCTTCTTGATGTTTACTTCTATTATAAGTGAAACTATTAAAACACCACTTGGCATATTCTGTACTAAGTTGAATAGATTGTTTAATCAAGCCCATATTTTTTATCTCACCAAAGAAGAGGACTAATTTCTTTTTGGATACATCAATCCCCATTACATTCTTGTACAAATCACTTCTATACAGTTTTCCAAGGCAAACATAGGGGGCAATGTGAACTCTAGGTTTATTACTCTCAATGCAGTTCTTTAAAACAGTCTCAGCCATTGCGTTCTTCTCTTCAAGGTAAATTTTATGAAGTAATAGGGATGCTGGTACATAAGATGGATTGTAATTAATAATTCGATTTAAGATAAATTTAGAGTGACCCCTTCTCCAATTAAAAAAATAATAGTTAGCGAGGTAGTTCCAGGTTTTAAAATTCTCCTTTTCAGGGGTTATTAACTCCAGAATTTCTTCTGCTTGTTCTATGTTTTTATTTTTGATTTCCTGGTTTACTAATGAATGTAGTATTGACAATCTGTCTGGGTGGTCTTTCAAGTTATCAGCGAGATCAAAGTCCCTTTCTTCAAGTTGAGCCAATTTCTTTGCGTAGTAGTAGATATAACTATCTCTCTTTCCCTTGCCTATCAATATTTCCAAAACATCTCTTGCTTTAGAATAATTATCATCTTCAGCTTCTGCTATGAGTAAGCCTATTTTCTTGGTTCGAGCATGAATATCATTGTCATTTTCTGAAATAATTCTATCAAGCCATTTACTCTTTTTATCGACATCTACCTCTAGCTGACACAGCTCCATCATTACTTTATGCAATTGTTCTTGATTCGAATCAGACTTGGGGACGTTGTCGATAAATGACTCTAGAATACTTTTCCGTTCTTGAATTGTGACAGCACCTCTTAAAAAACTGCGAGCAAGAAGTCTATGAACATTTCGAAATAGATAACAGCCCGTTATATCATTATGCGTTTTGAAATTCTGAAGAAATGCTTTAAAAAGATTAACTCCCATATTCTTATGTAGGATTTCTTCAAAGTACCACTTCGCAATATCTTTGTGCCTTAATTCTATCTTACCTAATTTAAATAGCTCATCATCATCCGATATGTGCAGTATGTTATCGTCTTTATTATTTCTTAAAAGTGTTAATACATCAGTTTGAGTTAATCCATCTAAATAGTCTCTGTCGTCAGAATGATCCCTCTTAAACAATGAAATTGGTACACCCAAATCAAAATATGAGAAGATGGCCACAAACTTGAAAAGATCCTTGAATTTCTGGAGTTCTTTTTTTTCTATGGAAACATCAAATAATTCCCAGTCATACCGGTGCTTAGTAGTAATTTTTAAGTTACTTTCTCTAATTACTCTGTAAATTTGTTCTCTTATTGTTCTGTTATTTCCCCCATTAAAAATTTCCTCTATAGTATTAGAATCAAATATCTGTGGTTTTGTTTCTATTACCTTTGTTAATTTCTTTAAAATATCCTCTCTGGATATATGATCAAGTCTGAATTCTATCTCATATTTTTCAGAAAAGACGTCTTCAAAACCATCCGAAGAAGTATTTAGTAATTTGTAGTTGTAACGATCACTTTGGTCAGCAATAACCATCACAAAAGGTTTTGACATTGACGCTTCTTGAATATTTACCATTTGTGAGTTAAGTATTGAATAATACTTTGGTTTCATGTCCAAAAGCACTAGTATTGGATTAGGAGATTCTAATATTTTGTCTTTTAATATATTGACTGTTTGATCATTAATTGACTTTAAATAGAATACTTGGAAAGAAGGGTTGTTTTGCTTTGTGTATTTATATGCAATTTTTCCAAGAAAGACAGTTTTCCCCTCCCCGCTGGAAGCAAAAAGTTTTATTAAACTAGGACAATTATTAGAAAATGCTTCCCTTAATACAGAATCAAAACTGCTTTCATCTTTAAACCCATCATGACTAAAATGTAGTTCATTATCTTTTAGGTCATGGCAAAACTTATCGTTGTGCTTTGTTTCAAGAGCTATATAATGATGTGTATATTCTTCACGTGAACGTAATAGAAAATTTTCGTAAACATGGTTTTTCATTTGTTCCCACTCTTCGTAAAGAATTTTCCAATAATCCGAAGTAATTGGTAAAATATCGTGCCCTTGATCAACTTCATTAAAATGGGTGTCTAATAGCTTTCTCTGTTTATTTGAGAGATACAACTGACTATAATCATACATTTCCTTAAAGTACCATTTCAGAATATCCATGATAGCATCAAGAGAAGTTAAAGCATCATTTTTTTTGGCTTGATATGCCTCATGCT
>JACZTA010000033.1:13516-19575 GCA_022573915.1 Bacteroidota bacterium
CCTCATGCTTTGCAGGAATTGCTATGATATTAATAGATTCTGATTGCTTTTTAATTCTTCCAAGTCGGGGTGTGTGATATTTAAATCTTCCATTGGTTGTGCGACCAAAAAAACCTTTTGTTCTATCAAGAAATCGAATAGGCTCATCTATCTTATTGCTTTCTTGGGGTACATTATATTCTAAACTACAAATTGACTTAAAGAGAAATTCAGAGCATTGAGATACGTCCATCACTATATCATGTGGTTTTCTATCTTTAGAAACTGCCGATTCAAATCTATTAAGTGCTTCGTTTTCCAGTGGTAGTAACGACCTCATGAGTGTGAAATTAAAGGTATTGACAAAAAAGTCTCATTGGTATATAATTTAACCAGAAAGTTATATAAAAATAATTATAGATTAATCCAGGTTTTAAATGGAAGACTTTAATCTTCGTCCAGAAGAGTAGAAATAGTGACTCGAGTTTCTATAAGACTTCCTGAGTTTAATTCAGGCGTATTTGGCTAAAGGTTTGTATGATACTCAGCGAGGCTAAAGTGCTCTTCAATGAAGTAATTCATGGAAACTTGGGTTACACTTTGAGTCAGAGTTGTCCTCTGTCAAATGCTTTCTGATACCTGCTCACAAGGTTGGGAAGAAAAACTTACATTTTTTAGAGAAGCTGTTTTAAAGTAGACGGCTTCTTTTTCTTTTAGTTAGTCTATTCAATATCCTCTTTCTTTGTTTTGACTTTTACCAACATCTCGGATTTTCTTTAACCCCTCTATTCTTTCCGTTTCTTTTCCCTTTTGTAACTCATATTCCGTGCCTCCTGCAGCCAATCCTTCAATAAAATCATTCCTCTCTTTATTGACTTCCAAAATTCCTTTCAGAAGATCCGGTCGGTGTTTGGCAAGAATATAACCGTGATTCACGCCTCGCTTGAATTGCTTTTCGTCTTTTATTTCTTCCATAATCAAAGGGGGTCTTTAACGTGTTTTTCTAAATAGTCCATGACCGAATCCCTATCGTACAGTATGATTTTCTTGGCTGGTTGAGTGAATCGTATTTTTCCTTCATCTCTGAGCTTTTGCAAAGTAGTTTTGGACGAGATAGCAAGTATCTTCATCACTTCATCTCCTGAAATCCATTTATCCTCACTAATGCCCTCTTTTTCTTTTATTCGCTCAACAACTTCCTCAATTAAGCTATAAAATGCTTCAGATTCTATGGTAATGACACTCATACTTAAAGATATAGAATATTATGGAATTGAATATGCAAGCCAAGAAAGGAGTCAATCTGCTTGAAAACTGCTTGAAAAATCTATTATTGATTTTTAAAAACGTTTATATGAAGAAAAAAGCCCTTGAAAGCGTTAACTATAAAGGGCTTTGAAGCGGTCCGGACGGGACTCGAACCCGCGACCTCCTGCGTGACAGGCAGGCATTCTAACCAAAGCTGAACTACCGGACCAAAAATGATTTTCAAATAACGTACTGAACCAAAACCGCCCACTGGCGGTTACCGGACCAAAACTATTTCTTTCCTTTTACCTCTAAACTAAATTAGGCATTTCCCCGCCTAGGCGGGGACCTGCTGGCTAACCAAAGCTGAACCTTGACCGCCTACCGGCGGTTACCGGACCAAAAATGATTTTCAAATAACCAACTGAACCAAACCTTTGCACTAAAAATACTTGGATTTTCAGTTTGGAACAGGCAAAAGTACAGTCTTTTTCACAAAGATACAATGCCTCATTCTAGGAAAATGTTTGGGTGCATTTTGATTCTTACTGCGGAGTCAGCACTGCTTCACAGGTTTCCGGAGAAATTCCATCATCCACCGTGAAATTGATGGTGAGTGTTCCTGTGCCGACATCCAGATTTCCGGTACCGTTATAATAATTAAAACCGTCGTAGTAGTTAGTGATGTAAATGGTTCTGGCATCGCCCGGGTCAATGGTCGCTTCTACCAATGTATTTGGAGCGTAGAGATTGTCCAGTACTATAACGGATGAATTGAAAACCGATTCTGTAATGGTTAAAAAATAGGTATCATTGGCATTTGTACAAACCTCGGAAACCGCCCAGTTGCCAATGAAATTCTCAGATATTTTTACGTCGCAGTACTTTCCGCCCCATCCCGTATAACAATTGCAACGGCCATTATTACACTCTCCATTATTGCAGTTGATCTCCTCGCAGGTCTTTCTGCAACTGGAGAACACAGTCATGATTATGACGAAACAAATCATCCAAAAACTACCGACGCCTAAATTTCTTATGCTCATTTTTTTATCATAGGTTAGCAACGGGAAGTCTTCAAAGATATTAAATAACGTGAGAAAATTAGTTTTATATACCGCTGTATCGCTGGATGGTTTTATTGCAAGGAAAAACGGGGAAGTGGATTGGCTTTCAGATTATGAAAATCAGGATGAGGATTATGGGTTTATGGAGTTTTTTAATTCGGTCGACACAATGATCTCCGGAAACAACACTCATAAGATCATGTTGGAGCTGGAAGAGAATTATCCTTACGCTGAGAAAAAGATATATGTATTAACCAAAGATGCTGGTTTGGAGAATGACGAGCAAATAGAATATCTGAGATCGAAAAGATCAATAATTTCATTTGTCGAAGACCTCAAATCTGATTTTGGTTCAAATATTTGGTTGGTGGGTGGCGGTAAAACCAACGCGTTCTTCCTCGAAGCCGGATTGATAGACCTGTTGATTTTATCTATAATACCCATCACGCTTGGAGATGGGATTCCCTTATTTTCCAAGGCTAAAGACCAATCCGGATGGATGCTGGTGGAAAGCCATTCTTACCCGAAAGGAGTGGTACAACTGAGGTATGAGCTCCTTACCTAACCCCTTGACAGGCAACGGTTATTAACTTTTCTTAACACTTGAAGCAGGATTCTTTGCAAACGAATGCTTACTTTTGCAGGCTATTAAAACAGCTATTTCTATGAGAACATATTTCTTATTGATGAGTTTTGTATTTGCAAACTTAATTGTAAATGCCCAGCACGGTGGTTATGGCGGACAAGGGCAATGGCAACAAGGTGCCCATAGCGATATGACTAAAATTACAGGCGTAGTTACGGATAATGCCGGTAATCCATTACCATACGCTTCAGTTGCTCTGTATAAAGAGCACGATTCGACACTCGTAAAAGGTGTAGCCTCTGACGAGTTCGGAAACTTCAGTATTCCTGCAAGGCCCGGCAAATATTATTTAAAGGTGACGTTTCTGGCTTACGAACTAAAAACAATATCTGACATACAGGTTAGAGATGCAGATGTTGTATTGGACGGTATCAAGCTTGCCGCGGGAAATAAAGAATTACAGGAAGTGGAAGTCGAGGTTGAAACGCCACAGATGATCCTTAAATTGGATAAACGAATCTATATGGTGTCAAAAGATCCGAGCAATAAAGGAAGTAATGCTGCAGAGATCCTTGATGAACTTCCATCGGTTACGGTGGATGTGGAAGGAAATGTCAGTCTGAGAGGGAGTGGTAATGTGAGAATTCTGATCGATGGAAAACCTTCAGGGTTAACAGGTATCAGTACCAGTGATGCGTTACGACAACTTCAGGGTGATATGATCGAAAAGATCGAGATCATCACTAACCCTTCCGCGAGGTATGATGCAGAAGGCGAGGTAGGGATCATCAACATCATTTTGAAAAAAGAAAAAAGGGAAGGAATTAACGGTGTGTTTAGCGCAAATGCCGGTTACCCGACAAACTACGGAGGATCCTTCAGTATTAATTATCGAAAGAAATTCTTCAATATTTTTTCGAGCTATGGAATTGGTTATAGAGAAATGCAGGGAGGAGGTTCTTCAGATCAAGAGTTCTTTTACGCCGATACAACTTTTAGTTTTCTTCGCGACAGGTCTCATACACGCGGCGGGTTAAGCAATAACTTCAGGTTGGGATCTGAATTCGATTTAAATGATAAAAACACCCTGACGATCAGTGGTATGTATTCCATGTCGAACGGGGAGAATAACACGCTGCTTATTTATTCGGATTATGATAAGGATGACGTATTGGTCCAGAAGGTGGACAGAACAGAACTGAATGATTCAGAGCGTTCTAATTCGATGGTCAATATGATGTATCGACGGTCTTATAAGAAAAAGGAGAAGTCGTGGACCGTGGATATGAGATATAACCAGTCCTCCTCCATGGGCGATGCAGATCTTCTTGAAGTAAGTGATGATGGTTCAGTCCCGGACGTGGTGCAGAGAAGCATGAATAATCAACTTCAAGGTAATCTGCTGTTTCAAACAGATTTTATTCTTCCATTTAAGAAAGAAGGAAAATTAGAGATGGGGTTAAAATCAACTTTTAAAACCACGGATCACGAATATAAAGTGGAAGAACAAGCAGGTGATACGTCTTGGTCGGTTGTACAAGGGTTGGATAATCATTTGCTCTACTCAGAAAATATTATGGCCGCTTATTTGATGGCAGGAAACAAGCATGGTAAACTATCCTATCAGGGAGGCATAAGAGCAGAGTACTCGGATATCTCTACCGATTTTCAAACCACAGGTGAACTGTACGAAAGAGATTATCTTGATTTCTTTCCGAGCTTACATCTTTCTTATGAATTAAAAAGAAAGCATTATCTACAATTAAGCTATAGCAAAAGAATTACCAGGCCCCATTTCTGGTATATGTCACCATTCTTTGGCTTTAGCGATTCTCGTAATTTATTTTCAGGTAATCCAAATTTAGATCCTTCTTATACAGACGCAGTGGAGTTCGGACATTTGAAGAACTGGAAAAATAGCTCTATCCTGTCGAGTATCTATTATCGCTACACTTCTGGTGTAATAAACTGGGTATTTCTTCCAGACTCAAACGGATTTACGCGGATCTTTCCAACCAACATTGGATTCGACAATTCTCTTGGACTGGAATTAGGTGGTTCATGGCAGCCGTATAAATGGTGGAGTTTAAATGCAAATACTAATTTTTACCGCTCAATTATTTATGCGAAATATAAAGGATTTGATCTTTCTCGTGATACCTATGCATGGCATGGGCGATTGAGCTCCAAGTGGACGATAAAAAAGAAGACAAGTTTCCAGGCTTCTGTCAATTATCGTTCTCCAATGATCTCTCCACAAGGACTCAATTTCGCTCGATATCACATTAATTCGAGTATCGCACGGGATGTCTTGAAGGGAAAAGGAACCATAACTTTCAGTGTGCGTGACTTATTAAACACTAATAGTCATGGGTATATAGTGAAAGGAGAATACTTCAGAACCGAGGGAAATTTCCAATGGCATTCTCGTACGTTCCGGCTAAACTTTAGCTATAGATTGAACCAACAAAAGAGAAGAGGCGGAAATGGTGGCGGTAATTACGAAGGTGGTGCTGATATGATTGGAATGTAAATTTTACCTCTCCAAATTTATGTAGGAGGCACTCTTTATGGGTGCCTTTTTTTTACATTTAAAAAACAAGCCGGAAGTATTTTCGTCAGCCAATCGAAAGAGTATACTATCTTTGAACTTCATTAGAATCAAACAAGAATGCCTGTCGCAGAGTTAAGTGAATCGTTAAAAAAACGTGTTTTAGCATCTCAAAAAAGTGAGATCACAGAACACATCATATACAAGAGATTAGCCAGGAGGGCCAAGGATCCTCACAACAAAGAGATCTTAAACAAGATATCCGTCGATGAACTGGCTCATTTTAATTTTTGGAAAGAGTACACGAATGAGGATGTAAAACCTGATATGTTCAAGATCAGGAAGTACTTGTTTATTTCCTGGCTCTTGGGATTAACTTTCGGCATTAAATTGATGGAAAGGGAAGAGGGGGAGATGCAAATCAGTTATGAAGAAATCGTTGATTCGATTCCTGAAGCAAAACATATTTTAGAGGAGGAGCATTTGCATGAGCGGCAGCTAATTGAACTACTGAAGGAAAAAGGACTGTGGGACACCTACTCAATGTTATGCAGTGCAAGACTAAATTCTCACATACTCAAAGGCCAAATCACCGATCAGGATATATGCAACCGTGTTGAGAAAGTCA
>JACZTA010000256.1 GCA_022573915.1 Bacteroidota bacterium
CCATAGTCGGACTTAAACTGGGCATTAATAATGGTATTGCCATTTTATCTCGTAGGTTTTACGTTATCAGCTGGGAGCCCCGGTATAGGTTACCTGTTGTACCGCTTCTATAATCTTTTTAGTCGATGGTAAAGATGCCGCTTCCAGACCCTTAGCGTAAGGCATTGGATTTTCTGATTGGGCAACTCTGATGATCTGCGAGTCTAAATAATCAAACAGATCCCGGTAAATAAATTCAGCGATTTGAGATCCAATTCCGCACCAATAATGTCCTTCTTCCACGATCACCACTCTATTCGTTTTTTTTACCGATTCAGATATGAGCGGATAATCGAGTGGCTTCAAAGTTCTCGGATCAATAAGATCCACCTGGATTCCCATCTTTTCAAGTTCTGCTGCCGCTTCCTTAGCATAAATCATCATTCGAGAATGTGCAATAATTGTAACATCATCGCCCGAACGTACTAATCTTCCTTTACCAATAGGTATCACATACTCTTCATCCGGTACCTCACCACTTGTACCATAGAGCATCTCATTTTCAAGAAATATAACGGGATCGTTCGAACGAATAGCTGCTTTAAGTAACCCCTTCGAATCCGCCGCATCTGAGCACGAAATCACATTTAAACCCGGCATATGTGCAAAAAACGATTCCATATTATGGGAATGTTGACTGGATACTTGAGCTGCGGCCCCATTACATCCTCTCAATACGATCGGAATATTATACATACCGCCTGTCATATAATACATCTTGGCAATATTGGATATGATCTGATCCATTGCGACCAATGAAAAATTAAAGCTCATATATTCCACGATGGGGCGTAGTCCACTCATCGCTGCGCCTATCGACAAGCCGGTAAAGCTCGATTCTGAGATTGGTGTATCTACCACCCTTCTTTTGCCGTATTTATCCAATAAACCTTCTGAGATCTTATAGGCACCATTATACTCAGCAACTTCTTCACCGATGATGAAAACATTTTCATCACGGGCCATTTCCTCGTTAATTGCTTGGTTCAAGGCTTCTCTTACCGTAATTACTGCCATCTCTCACCTTCCCTTTTATCAAAATATACATGCTGAGTCAGCTCCTCCAAAGGAGGATCAGGACTTGACTCAGCAAGTTTGACTATCTCTTTTATATAATCCTTGGTTTTCTTGTCTTCGGCTTCTACTTCCTCCCTTGTTTTGTATCCTTCAGAAACAAGCAGGTCGGCAGATTTAAAGAGCGGATCATCCTCTTTCCATTTTTCTTCCTCCTCCTTGGTTCTATATTTTGCCGCATCGGAGACTGAATGCCCCTTATATCGATATGTCTTGAGATGGATCAGAGCAGGCCGCTTGGTTTTTCTAACTTCCTCGACTATGTCTCCCATTTGATCATGGATCTCGCTAAGGTTCATGCCATCCATTGCATAACCTTTGATCTTGTAAAAAGCTGCCGCTTCAGAAATTGACGTATTAGCAAGGATCCGTACATTTTCTGTACCCATTGCATATTTATTGTCTTCACAAATGAATACTACCGGCAGGTTCATCAGAGATGCCATATTCATATTTTCATGAAATGTACCCTGTGGAACAGCTCCTTCACCAAAGAAGATAAAGCTGACTGCATTTTGCTTTTTATAATTAGATGCGAAGGCGGCACCGATACCAATACCAAATTGTCCACCTACAATACCATGCCCTCCCAGCAAGTTTCGCTCCTTGTCAAAAAAGTGCATGGAACCCCCTTTGCCTCTTACAATCCCGGTGACCTTTCCAAACACTTCAGCCATGCAGGCTTCCGGGGAAATCCCCAATGCAAGGCCCAGTCCATGGCAACGATAGCTTGTGACAACGGAGTCCTCCGGTTTTTTATGAGCAAGCACTCCCACGCCCACCGCCTCCTGGCCAATATACGCATGCAGGAATCCGCCTATCTTCTTTTGCTGATATGATTTGATGGTTGATTCTTCAAACCTTCTTATGAGAACCATCTTATTATGAAGTTCCCAAAGCAATTTTGGCATCTTGGACAGAGGTAGATTTTTCTTCTTCGCCATTTTTGGTTTACCGTTCTTCACTATGCTGGTTTCCGCTTTCAATATTATAATCTCAAAAATCTAAATAAATCAATCGCTGTTTTATGCCTACGTTTTTTAATCGTGGTGCAAAATTATACAAAATATCAGTGCATTAGTAATTTATCCAATTGATATCAAATGAATGTGTTTTGAGTACGGATTGAGTAATAATATACTCAATTTAAGCAAGCTGCTCAAGCAATAAGGAATTTTACTTGAACTTGGTTCCCTTTGGATAAACCGATAAAGGCTTGGTGTTTACTCCTTGATCGGATCCCAACCCTGCGCAGTGATATCATGCTTATTTCCCGTATTACCGACTAATTTGATACCGTCTTTCTTTTCTGTGATCATTCCAATAATAGTAATATCGGGGCGTTCTGCGATTTTTTCAAGATCCTTTTCTTTAATCGTGAAGAGTAATTCATATTCCTCCCCTCCATTCAACGCGCAGGTGGTTGGATCTAAATCAAATTTGAACGCCAGTTGTTTGGTCTCATTTTCAATTGGGATCTTAACATCATAAATATTACCACCTACACCGGAGTCCTGGCAAATATGCAACAACTCTGAAGACAAGCCATCAGAAATATCAATCATTGCAGTTGGAATTATTTTTTCAGCATGGAAAAAATCAATGATCTCTTGTTTCGCCTCAGGCATTAAAAACCTTCTTATTAAAAAATCCTGCTTTTCAAAATCAGGTTGTATTTTCGAATCATCTAAAAAAATCTCCTTTTCTCTTTCTAATAATTGAAGACCGAGGTAGGCGCCACCCAGATCCCCGGTAACGCAAATACTGTCTCCGACCTTTGCGGTATTCCTCCTGACTATACTCTTCTTATCTCCAACCCCAACGGCAGTAACACTGATGATCAATCCTTTCAATGATGAAGTAGTGTCGCCTCCAACTAAATCTACAGTATACTTATCGCAAGCTATCCGGATACCTTCATATAGTTCATTCAGGGCTTCTACTGAAAACCTATTTGACACACCAATAGAATAAGTAATCTGCTGCGGAATTGCATTCATCGCATATATATCGGAAAGATTGACGACGACCGATTTATACCCAAGATGTTTTAAGGGAGTATAAACAAGGTCAAAGTGGATACCTTCGATCAACAGGTCTGTAGAAACTACGGTAAGGTCACCTTTGTTATCAATAACAGCCGCATCATCGCCTATACCGAGCTTGGAAGAGGCGTTTTTCAGTTCGAATTTCTTGGTAAGGTGCTTGATCAGGCCAAATTCACCGAGTGTTGAGATCTCAGTTCTTTTAGGATCTTTCTCCTTGATCTTGATTCGTTTGGCCATTGGCTAAAGATAATCAAGTTAAATGATTTACATTTATCGAGGAGATGAGACTCACCAAACGCAGAATTTACATTTTAACCCTTATCACTCTTTTTGGAATGGGTGGACTTGGAATCGTATTGATCAAGTTCTTTGGAGATAGTTCTTTTAAAGAAATTCTTGGTGAAGGCCGGTCCCTCAGTGGGCAATTAGCAATTGGCGTGGCGTACGGGATCATTGTGGCAACACTATTGACCTTTGCGCTTGACCGCCCGCCTTTAAATAAGGTTCAGGATTTTTTTGGGGATCTTCTTGAAGATGTTCATCTGAATTATTTTGACGTAATATGGTTTTCACTATGCGCCGGAATAGGCGAAGAGATACTGTTTAGGGCAGCCATCCAACCACATTTTGGTATATGGCCGACCGCTATAGTATTTATTTTACTCCATGGTTATATAAATCCATTTAGATTATCATTGAGTATTTATGGTGTGCTGCTGATTATTGTTAGTGCAGGATTGGGATATCTCTATGCGTATTTTGGATTGGTCTGCGCAATTACTGCACATTTCATGATCGACGTGATACTGTTTCGCAAGATAAGATAGGCTATAAACCTAACTGTGATAATACGCATACAGCTTTTAGTTTTACCACCTTGCCCAATTCATTAAATGCCTCAAAATAAATGATATAAACGCCACTTTTACTCAGACTATTCCATTCTGATGTACCATCCCATGTATATGATCCAGAGCTGCCTGTCAGATCATTACGAACCAGCTCTTTGACCAGTCTGCCTCTAACATCATATACCCTTATCCTCACAGCATAAGCGCTGCTATCGGCCAGATTGAAGTTAATATTGATGAAATCATCCTGACCATCTGCGTTAGGAGTAAAAATCTCAGGTATAATCTCGATTTGAGCCGAAATCGTGGCAGAAATAGAATATTGAGAATTTATGATCCCGGGTGTTGCATATCCAATATTAGTGGCAGCAGAATGCCAATTAGAACTATTATTAGTTGCAATGTTGAAACTGATCCGTTCCAGTGAAACACCTTCGACATCATGAAGTAATGGAAAATGCATATTCTTATTGTATCTAAATGAATCGATGATCACTTGTTGATTTATGATAATAACCGATCCTGAATCGTTTCCAAATGTTGGAAGTTTCACCTGCCAACCATTTGACCATTCAGCCATTTTATACTGATAAAGGTTAAAACTCAGGTCAGCCGAACACCAGACATATTTACCCGGCGCCAGTAAATAACTTTCTTCGCTGATTTGCACCACATCATTGATCATTCCATCTTCACCTATATTGGCGATCCAGAAGTTCTTCAGGTCGATGATCTTGTCTGACCTGTTGTATAACTCTACGAAATCGGACCCGCCAGTTTCAGGATCAAACAACAGTTCATTAATGATCACGTCCTTTGCAGAAGCCTTTTCTGCCACTCCAAACTCTGCTGTATTAAATTCTCCAATTAAATTACCACTACAATCTGCGACATCATTAACCATTAGCTTGTACAATTGTTGCGGCTCGAATTCCAAATTGTATTTTACAATGACCTGCAAAAAATCCGGATGCTCCAGTCGGACCGAAACAGGCCATCCCAAAGTTTTATCCACCACATATTTTCCCTTATGATAAACCGTGTTACTATCAAGTTTCTCGTTAAAAAAAAGCCGGACCGTAACGCTATCCATTACTATCGCCCTGACCAACCTGGG
>JACZTA010000257.1 GCA_022573915.1 Bacteroidota bacterium
ATGCAATTATGACATTGCGCTTTTAGTTTCAGATGACGGAACCAACGTCGCTGATATATCGGTCGGTGAGACTACCATTAGCACAGATATTCAGGTAGTGCACAACATCCCGGTGGCCCATGTCGCCAATCATGTTCGGGTTACTATCACCCGAAATGCTTCGGCCACTGGAACCATTGATATTAAGAGGTTTTACAAGCAGCGCTTTCGACCATGGCGTACCCAACGATAATCATCTTGCGATTTCCAATGATAGCATGCTCATATCCGTATTCAACTCATGGATAGAAATATTTAATGTCAAGCAGGATAGCATGATAAAAAAGGTTTCCCTGGGCGCTTTTTCTTCCTCATTGGGAATAAGTGGAGGCAAGTTCGATCCAAAAGTGGTGTATGATCCGAATGAAGATAGATTTTCCATTATTTTTCTGAATAGCTATAACGATTCCACGAGCTGGATAATGTTGGGCTTCTCACAAACGAATGATCCCTTGGGTGACTGGAACGTGTATGCACTGCCGGGAAACCAATTTAAAGATCTGACCTGGTCAGATTATCCCATCGTTGCCTTGTCGGATAAAGAATTGTTTATTACCATCAATGCATTATGGAATGATTCGTCATGGCAAGCTGGTTTTGTGAGGTCGGTAATATGGCAGATAGATAAGTTCGACGGTTATAATGGCGATTCGCTCGATCTGAGTTATATCAGCAATACGAAATATAACGGGCAAGCCATTCGAAATTTAATGCCGGTCAAAGGCGGATCGAAATTGAAGGGCCCTAATATGTTCTTCTTATCCAACAGAAATTTTGATGTACAGAATGACTCCATATTTATCCTGGAGATAACCGGAGTGTTGGATGATGCACAAACAGTGTTGAAGATCAACGTGGAGACCGCAGATATTCCCTATGGGATGCCACCTGATGCGCATCAAACCAATAACTATTTCTTTGCCACCAACGATGCAAGGATACTTGGGGCGTTCTATGAAGGAGATCAAATTCAATACGTGCAGAATACGGTGGATCCAAATACCGGCTTCGCCGCTGTTTACCATGGAATTATTCATGATATAAGTTCGGACCGCAGTATTACCGGAACCATTATAGGCGATCCCGTACTCGAATTTGGATACCCCAACATCTCATTTACCGGGCGGTTTGAAGGAGATCAGGAGGCACTAATCTCTTTTAACCATGCTGCAGATACCGTACACTCCGGCTTCTCGATAATTTATTACAAAAACGATAGCAGTTACACGAATATTACCACGGTTAAGGAAGGGGAGAATTTTGTAAATAAAAATGCCGGAAGTAAAAGATTGAGCAGATGGGGCGACTATACCGGTTCACAAAGAAAGTATAATGAACCGGGTAAGGTGTGGATCTCAGGTTCTTATGGACTAAAGATAAAGCAAGGCCTATTCTATGTAAGGCTCAATTTTACCTGGATTGCTGAGATTCTCAGTGTCGATTCTATTAGAATACCCCCAAAACCTCCGGTGATTGACAGCGTATTTTCTTCCAATACCTATCCAAATCCGGTAGCAAATCTGATCTATGTTGATTTTATTATGCCCGAAGCTGCATTCATCGATGTAACGGTCTATGATTTGAACGGCAGAAAGATCAGAACCTTGATCAGTGATAATGCAAAGCAAGGAAAGAATCAATTATCATTCTCTACTTCACCGTTAATGAAAGGCCTGTATTTCGTCGTGATCCGCGATGAGGATCGGCTGATCAAAACGCATAAGTTCACAAAGTTTTAATTGCACATCTCTCGATTTATTATTAATCCCACATCTTCGTAGTCCCCTGACTACGAAGTGAGATCCGATTACTTGCCGTCCGTAGTCGGGGGACTACGGATTTAAAGGAGGACGCTAAGAATTATCAGTTCAGTTTAACAATCAATTGGTAGTATATTTGCATTAAATTACCTGAATGAGATTTCTTATAATTGTTTCAATACTATTTCTAAGCGCCTGTATGACTCCTGAAGAAAAGCCATTGGTGGAAGTTATTTCCTTTGAGGACCTGTCTGAGCTGATGAGTTCGGACAAAAACACCCTGTTCGTATTCAATTTTTGGGCGACATGGTGTAAACCATGTGTGGAAGAAATGCCATCGTTTACAAAAATTGCCGATAAATACGCAGATGAGGATCTGGAAATCATTTTTGTCAGCCTTGACTTTTTCAGCAACCTCGAAAAAAAGGTCATTCCGTTTGTAAAGGATAACGAAATCAAATCGAAGGTTGTTCTGTTGAATGAGCGGGATCCCAATAGCTGGATTCCAAAGGTTAGTGAGGAATGGTCCGGTGCAATTCCAGGCACGTTGTTCATCAACAACGCGAAAAATATCAGGGCGTTTCATGAAAAAACCTTTACCTTTGAAGAGCTTGATACTATTATATCATCGTTAATCGCAGAGAAATGAAAAATTTATTCATATTAATCGTATTCATTATGGGAAGTTTGAACACAATTGCATCAGAAGGTTATAAGGTTGGTGCGGTAGCCAAAGATTTTAGCCTCAAAAACGTTGACGGTAAAATGATTTCACTGAACAGTATTCCTAATGCTAAAGGGATCATCGTGGTCTTTACCTGTAATCATTGTCCTTATTCTAAAGCGTATGAAGACAGACTGATCGATCTGCATAATAAATATGCAGCACAAGGGTATCCGGTTATTGCAATAAGTTCAAATGATCCAACAAGATTTCCGGCAGATTCATATGAAAATATGATCGTGAGAGCCGAAGAAAAGAAATTTCCTTTTCTGTATGCATTTGATGAAACTCAAGAGATCGCCAGGACTTACGGTGCGACGAGAACGCCTCACATCTTTTTACTTGATAAGCAAGGTGACCAGTTTAGGGTAGCATACATCGGTGCGATAGATGATAATGTGCAATACGAATCAGATGTTAAGGCCAAATACCTTGAAGATGCGATTGAAGCGCTGAAATCAGGTAAAAAACCTGATCCTGACTTCACTAAAGCAATTGGCTGTACGATCAAATGGAAGAAATAAAAGCTCTGGAACTTACCGGCTGGAGATTTAAACGCAAAGTACACCAAGGATTTGCAAAGAATTTAAAATTCAAGATTCCAAATTTCCATACTAAGATTTCTTCTTAGTCTTGGACTTCGTTTTTCTTTTACCTTTCTTTTCCTTGGCTTCCTCTAAAAGAGTTTTACACTCTTCTAAGGTGAGATCTTTAGGATCGCGGTCCTTGGGTACAGCTGCATATTGTCTGCCCAGAGCCACATAGGGTCCATATCTGCCGTTGAGGATCATTATTTCTTCATCACCTTCGTCGACAAATGTTTTGATTGTCTTTTCGGCATCTTTCTTTCTTTTTTCTTCGATGACAATTATAGCTTCCTCCGCCTGGACCTTGAACGCATCTCCGTCTTTGCCGAGGGAGTAGAATTTATCTTTATGCCTGAGGTACGGCCCAAACCTTCCGATGGTAGCAGTTACATCTTCACCTTCGTAAGTGGTAACCAATCTTGGGAGTTTAAATAATTCCAGAGCCTCTTCAAACGTGATCGTTTCGAGTTTTTGCTGGGGCAGAAGTTTGGCAAATTTCGGTTTCTCTTCATCATCTGTTAAACCCATTTGTACCATAGGCCCATAGCGACCCATCTTGGCAAAAATTGGTTTGCCTGTTTTGGGATCATCGCCGAGCTCTCGTTCTCCGGAGAACCGTTTTACATTTTTAAGTGTGTCTTCGATATGTTCATGGAAAGGTTTGTAGAATGCATCGATCATCGATTGCCATTCCTTTTTCCCACGGGCGATCTCGTCAAATTCCTTTTCAATATTGGCAGTGAACGCGTAATCCATGATCTTCTCAAAATGCTGCATGAGAAAATCGTTTACCAGCGAGCCAATATCAGTAGGGAAGAGTTTTGATTTTTCTGCTCCTGTTATTTCTGTCCTAACCTCAGTATTGATCTCATTGTTCTTGAGGAGCATTACATTGAATTTTCTCTCTACACCGTCCAATCCTTGCTTGATCACATACCCTCTTTTTTGAATCGTGCTGATGGTTGGCGCGTAAGTAGAAGGTCGTCCAATCCCCAGTTCTTCTAATTTCCTGACTAAAGAAGCTTCCTGATAGCGCGATGGTGGTCTGCTAAACCGCTCCATGGCCTGCAGTTCCATCAAGCTAAGTTGTTGTCCGACGTGCATGGGAGGCAGGGTAGCATCTTCCTTTAATTCTTCCCCTTCTTCTGATTCTCCTTCTACGGATGTTGACATTTCATCTTCCTCCTCCTCATCTACACTTTCCAGATAGACTTTCAGGAACCCCTCAAATTTCATCACTTCTCCGGTTGCATTGAGACGTTCTTCAGTGGTTGAAATTCCAATAGAAACCGTGGTTTTTTCAATTTGAGCGTCACTCATTTGCGAAGCAATAGCCCTCTTCCATATCAGGCTGTATAGGTTTGCTTCGTCATATGAACCTTCTACTGAGTGTTGTTCAAAGAAGGTTGGACGTATGGCCTCATGCGCCTCCTGGGCACCTGCAGATTTGGTTTTGTAATGCCTGGTTTCTGCATAACTATCTCCGTAGATGGATTTGATCTCACTAGCCGCACCCCGAATGGCTGTTTCGGATAAATTCACAGAATCCGTTCTCATGTAACTGATCTTCCCTGCTTCATATAACTTCTGTGCGATCATCATCGTCTTGGAAACAGAGTATCCCATTTTTCTACTTGCTTCTTGTTGAAGGGTAGAAGTGGTAAAAGGTGCTGAGGGAGATTTTTTACCGGGTTTAACGGTAACTTCCTTGATCTCAAAGTTAGCGCCAACACATTTATGAAGAAACTCATCCGCCTCTTCATGTGACGTAAATCGTTTTGCAAGTTCAGCCTTAATGATCTTCATCTTTCCACCTTCAGGCTCATCGGCCGCGACACTAAAAAAAGCAGAAACCTTATAATTAGATTCGGATTTGAACGCTGTAATTTCCCTCTCCCGTTCTACAACCAGTCTGACCGATACAGATTGAACCCTACCTGCTGATAGTGTTGCAGACGAACTGATCTTTCTCCATAAAATAGGTGATAATTCGAAGCCAAC
>JACZTA010000034.1 GCA_022573915.1 Bacteroidota bacterium
TGATATGCCTTACATCTGTCTTATTCACTTTGAGGGTTACTTCCATCTTGGTTGAACCCTCCCTGGAGGTTACGTAGCTGCTCAAGACTAAGGCATCATTAGATTCAACGATCCGTGCCATTTCTGAAAGAGAGTAATCATGCACATTAACTTCCAGAATAATTATACCGCCCGGCTCCGCCATCGAATTGACTTCTGAAAATCGAAGTATAATACTCTGGAGGGTTATTACGCCGAGGTAGTTTTCCTTTTGATCCACTACAGGCAGTAATGTTAATTTAAGATCTGCGATCACCTTGATCACTTCGAAGATGTGGTGGTTGAAGTTTACGAATGGCCTCCACAGCGAAAGTTTATGACTACCTATGGCTTCCTTGGGTTTGCTCCAATCCAGTATATCTTCTTCGGAGATGAGGCCAAGGAACTTCTTGTTATTCACTATTGGCAGATGAGTAACGCGAAATTCATTCATCCATACCAATGCCTGCTCCCCGGTATCAGATGTTTTAAGAGGAGGAATTGATTCTGTTATTAAGTCCTTGGCTATCATAAACAGGGTGGAAACTTACAAAATTTGAACCAAAATTGTCCGGTAGATCAAAATCGTATTAGTTAGTTACTGCGAAGTCTCGTCATTCTGAAGTTTAACCAGAAACTTCTCTACTAATACGTTAAACTCACCGGGAAGTTCCATCATCGGAGCATGCCCGCACTTGTCGATAAAAGTGAGTTCGGAATTTGGCAATAGACTATGAAAGTCCTCCGCAACCTCAGGTGGTGTAATCTTGTCTTGCATTCCCCATATCAACTGAACGGGCATCTTTATATTAGGAAGTTGATCGGTTAAATTGTCCTTCATTGCCGACCGCGACATGGCGATGATCTTAATAGCTTTGCCCCTGTTATTAACCGATTCAAATACCTCATCGACTAATTCCTTACTTGCTGTCTTCGGATCATAAAAGGTAAATGCTGTCTTTTCCTTAATATATTCGTAGTTACCTTTCTTGGGATAAGACCCACCGAAGGTGTTTTCATAAAGGCCGGAGCTGCCTGTCAAAACCAAAGCTTTCACGTCTTCCGGATAGGTTAACGCATATACTAAAGCTACGTGGCCGCCTAAGGAATTTCCTAAAAGGACCAGATCTTTATATCCTTTGTAATTGATGAATTTATTAACGTGCTTCACCAACCCGCGGATTGTTGCATTTATAATGGGAAGATCATACAACGGTAATAAAGGGATGATCACATTATTTTTATCAGAAAAATATTTCAGAACATCTTTATAATTGCTGAGTGCACCAAATAATCCGTGAAGCAACATTAATTTCTGACCTTTACCTTCATCAATAAATTTGAAGTCCTTCTCCTCTTTGATGAGCATTTTCATTTCGTCTAAATGGTGTACCATCTCCTTAAATATAGGTGCGTTAGAGCGCTAATTTAAATCTTTTTCGCAATTCGGTATGAATTAGAAGCTAATTTATAATTTTATTATCAAGAAAGATTTGAGAACGGATCTTTTTCATGAAGAATAACTGAGAAAGCCAGCCAATTCCTGCATAGTTGCAACCCCACGCCTGTCAATACGGATTCGGGATGAAACTGCAATCCAACGAGTGGTAAATGCTCATGAGCAATACCCATTATTTCGCCGTCTGTAGTAGAAGCAATTGTGTTCATGGATCCCCCGGAAAGGATGAGTGAGTGATACCTCATAGCAACAAACAAATCAGGAAGCCCCTCAAACACCGGATGGCCGAAGTGCTCAATATTGGATGTTTTTCCGTGCATTGGAACCGCGGCCTTCACGAGTTTTGCACCAAAGTGCATTCCCAATGCCTGATGCCCAAGACAAATTCCCAGAATGGATAATCGTTTATGGAATGTTTCAATTAAATCCATCATGATGCCGGCCTGTTCAGGGCGTTCAGGACCGGGCGATAAAATGATTGCCTGTGGATTCATTTCCTCAATCTCCTCAACCGTGACCTCATCGTTTCGAACTACAGTGATTTCTGCACCCAGTTGAAGAAAATAATCCCGGAGGTTATAGGTAAAAGAGTCGTAATTGTCGAGAAGTAAGATCAAGTTATATGATTAAATATTCGTACAAAGATTAGATTTCTAATAGGTTCTGACTGGCTTCAACCTTTTCGAATGATTTTTCCATTCGGTCCATCAAGCCCCTCATGCCCGGAATAATGCCCTCTAAAAAAGAGATCGTCACCGGGGCAAGTGGTTCGACATAACGATACATTTTTGAGTGGGCTTTTGATTCGGGCGATAATGCATTGACCTGATTTCCCAGCCATATAAATGTACTAAGTACAAACGACACTACGAGTGCTCCCAGGATGCCGCCGAGAATTTTATTGAAAACATTTAACAGGATAAACTTAAGAAATTTAGTGATGAGTGTGCCGAGAAATCTGATTCCAATAAATACCAGGGCAAAGACCAGGATAAAGGCAACGATAGGCAAAACATCAGAATTTATGTTTACGTATTGTAAAATAAAACCGGAGGCGGCAGGTACGAAGCGCATGGCCAGCACGATTCCCAGGAATACGCCGATCATTGAAAAAACGCTGATAACGAGCCCTCTCTTGAAACCGTAGTAAAATCCAATTCCAATGATTAGGCCGAGTACCAAGTCAAATAATATCATGTGACAAATTTAGTCATTCGGATTTCACAGGACAAGCAGCATGGGAGAGAGTTTGAGTTTGAGTTTGAGTTTGTTTGCAAATTTCAAAGCAAAAAAAACCGCAAGGTTCGCAAGGTTGGAGACGCAATGTTCGCAAAGTGATTCATCTGGCATGACAGATCTTTGCGCTCCTTGCGAATCCTTTGCGCTCTTTGCGGTTAAGACGTCTGAACCGCTGATTTATATGATTAAATGATGGCGCTGATGGGAAGCGAAGGGGTTTGTTTCTTCTGCTGAAATAATATGTAAATTAGGTAGCGTTAAAGTTGCTCTTCCAATGAAATTTATACTGGCCACATTTCTCTGTTTAGTATTTATTCCTCTTATAAACGCTCAAACAATTCCAGGTGGTTCACAACAACCTCAATGGGTTTTCCCAATTTACTTCGAAGAAGGTGCAGGACAGCGAGATACCATTTACGTGGGCTATGATCCCTCCTCCACATATTACATTGGCAATCAATTAGATGCAGCATTTGGTGAAAAATGGATTTTAACTGACTCCGTAACTTTTCATGCATTTACGTTAACCGGTGTGACGGGGCATGATACCGTTGTTAAAGTTGATGTTAGACCAGGTATGTTTTCATTTACCCTTCGTTTTAAAAACGGTATACTGCCATTGAAAATTTCATGGGATGTGAGCTTATTTAGAAGTAGTGCACTACCTTTCCCAAACTTAAACCCACTTCCAAGAGTTCAAGGAATATTAGGACACAATGCATATTCCTTAAATCCGGATCTTTCTTATTGTCCTCTGGTAGCCAGAATATTAATAACGGATACAAACTGGTTCAACAGTGCAGACCATTTTTGCATAAGAAAGGATAGTGCATTAATAGAAGATATATTCACTCCAAATAGGCCAATTCCATTGTTCTCCTTTGAGATTAAGCCTTGGACCGGTATTGTACCTGTTGCAATTAATGAAATTGAGGATGTCAAGCCTTATATACTTGTCTATCCCAACCCAACATCAAACTACCTATCCATTAAATTTTCAAATCCACTAAGTCGTTATGATTTTGTTATATACAACATGCTTGGGCAGCTTGTCAAAACCGGGTCTGTTGAACATTCCACTACGACTCAGATCGATTTGACTGATATAAATCCCGGTCTGCATCTGCTGCAGATCTCTACTGAAAACCCTATCGTTCATTACCATAAATTGATTATTGTAGAATAGGTGTGCGGGATTTTTGCAATTTTCAAAGAAAAAAACCGCAATGTTCGCGAAGTTGGAGACGCAATGTTCGCAAGGTGATTCATCTGGCATGACAGATCTTTGCGCTCCTTGCGAATCCTTTGCGGTTAAAATGTCTGAACCGCAGATTTATGGGATTAAATGATGACGCAGATTTAGTAGTGAATAGAATGGTTTCTGTTACTGAACTAATATGTAAATTTGTTATGTTAAAACTGCTCTTCAAATGAAATTCATCCTGATCGCATCTTTCGTTCTATTTACATCATATATTCTAGCCCAAACAGTTACACCAAGTGAATACTTGACAATAGCTTTTGAGGATAGTACAGGTGCAAAGGATACTGTAATAGTAGGACACTATGATGATTCTTGTTACTTAAGCGCTTGCCAAGCTATTGTTTCGCCTGGCGTAGATAGCGCATTTGGAGAAGTTAATTTATCGCCAACACCGCCTTCTTCATTTACTGCAAGAGTAGAGTCAAAAATTAGTGATGGTTCTCCTTACGATACTTATATGAAGAAGGATATTCGCTATAATGATTTTAGATGCTTATATACTTCTTACAATTTCAAAAATGATCCTCTATTTTACAGCATCAGATTTTACAATGCCACGTATCCGATAATAGCAAGTATTAGCATCTACCGTGATAGTATCAACTTGCCGGATACTGCTAATAAAGGGTGTTTTAGTCATTATGATATCCCGTCTAGTAGATGGACAAGATTAGTTTATGATACACTCGGCACAGTCACATATGGCTCTGGGTGGTATGACGCAATTAAAAAACCAGGATTAATAGATACAATCTGTTGTTCAGATATTGATTACTATAAAATATACTTTTTGTATATGTGGTTGGGTATTGAGGAAGTGAAGAAGGAAGCCCCAAAACTCACTGTATTTCCAAACCCAACATCAAACTTTCTCTCAGTCAATTTTTCAAGTTCACCGAGTAGTTTTGAGTTTGTTCTGTACAACATGCTTGGGCAGCTTGTCAAAACCGGATCTGTTGAGTATTCCAGTACAGCGCAAATAGATGTGGCAGATGTAAATCCCGGTCTGCATTTACTCCAAATCTCCACCGAACATCAAACGGTTCACTATCATAAATTAATTATCATAAGATAGGTACATGAGACTTTTTGAAAATTTCAATTTGAAATTTGCAAGTTTCCTGCCTACCGGCATTGCTCCGCAGAAGCGCTACGCGAAGGCGATGCGCTGAAGCTTCGGAGGGCGCGTGCGGTTGAATGTTTAAAGCGAAAAACCCAGGTATAAGTAATTTTAAATTTCAAGTTTTAAATTTTGAATTCTCCGCCCTAGCTTGAACTTTTGATTGTCAATCCGGTTATATTTATTTTACCTTAGTTTTTTTTAAAAATAAGAGCAATGGATAGCATTAAAATAGTCGGAATTTCGGGCAGCCTCAGGACGGGCAGTTTCACAAAAATGGCAGTGGATATTGCGTTGCAAGGCGCAAAAGAAAATGGCGCGCAGACGGAGCTCATCGACCTCAAAGAATATGAACTTGTTTCATGCGACGGTAGAGAGGATGTAGATTCGTATCCGGCTGATGTCCAAAAGATGAGGACTCAGGTTAAAGAAGCTCGCGGAATCATTTTGGGTACACCGGAATATCACGGTAATATGAGCGGAGTTCTAAAAAATGCGCTGGATCTTATGGGCTGGGATGAGTTTGAAGGTAAGATGGTAGGCCTTGTTGGCGTGGCAGGCGGTTCGGTTGGGGCAATGAATTCATTGTTAAGCCTAAGGGAAGTTGGCAGATCACTGCATTGCTGGGTGATCCCGAAGCAAGTATCAATAGCAAACGCCTACGAGATGTTTAACGATGATGGTAGCTTAAAGGATGAAAAACTAAATGAGCGGGTAAAACAGGTTGGCGATCATGTGGCCAAGTATGCCCATTTGCATATGCTGGGTAAATCTGCAGAGTTCCTGAAGGCCTGGGAAAGAGAAATCGAAAATCCGGGAGCCGAATCGTATCAGCAGGATTAATTTGGTCTGTCCTGCGGACAAAGTCCGTTGTCCGCGGACCGTAGTCAGAGTAAATCTAAAATCAAATCGAACCTCGCTAATCAAGCGTCATATATCTTCTATCGAGGGGAGCGTCCGCGACCCGAACCTAGTCCAGCTCCTCGTAGTCTATTTCCTCACCCGTTTCCTTATTGCTTCGCTTCCCCGAATTAGGAATATGATCGATATTGATATCTCCAGGCTTTCGATTCGCAGAATCCTGATTCCCTTGTCCGGAAAATCCACCAAACTCCCGCATCTTAAAGAAGTATTTCTTTATCATCCTCAGGATAAGGAAGATTAAAAAGCCAATTAATAAAAACTTGAACATTGACCGCTGATTAAGGTGATTACGCTGATTGCGCAGATTTAAGTAATAACTGTTATTCTAAAGTTAAAAATGGAATTATCCTAAAAAAAGTTTCAAAAAGCCGGTATGGCAGTTTTACTTACTCAGATACATTGATTTTTCCGCATATAAATTTCTGAAATAAGGATCCTTGATGTCATCAATAAACCGAATGGATTCACCGGTAGATTTCATCTCCGGCCCCAACTCTTTATTGACGTTTGGAAATTTATCAAAGGAAAAAACAGGTTCCTTGATAGCAAAACCGTCCATTTTTCTTTCATATTTAAAATCATCCAGGGTGCTGACTCCCAGCATCACCTTCGTGGCCATATTGACAAACGGAACATCATATGCTTTCGAGATGAAAGGTACCGTGCGTGAGGCTCTTGGATTCACTTCGATCACATAAACCCTATCATCTTTTAACACAAACTGGATATTTATGAAGCCTATTATCTTCAACGCAGAAGCCAGCTTGTTCGTGTACTCGATCATCGTATCGATGACTTCGGGAGAAATATTATAAGGTGGTAAAACGGCAAATGAATCGCCCGAATGGATACCCGCAGGTTCAATATGTTCCATGATACCCATGATATGGACATTCTTACCATCGCAAATTGCATCTATCTCCGCTTCCTCTGCCCTTTCTAGAAAATGATCGATAAGAATCCTGTTCCCCGGTAAATGTTTCAAGAGTTTGATAACCGCTGTTTCCAGTTCATCATCGTTGATGACAATACGCATTCTTTGTCCGCCTAACACATACGACGGCCGAACCAACACCGGATAACCAACATCCTTCACCACTGACAAGGCCTCTTCAGCGGTCTCCGCTATATTAAATTTGGGATACGGAATATCCAGGCTCTTTAACAGATCTGAAAATAACCCCCTGTCCTCAGCAAGATCCATATCGTGATAACTGGTACCGATGATCTTTATCCCCGCTTTATGCAAATTTTCAGACAGCTTCAGAGCAGTCTGCCCTCCCAGTTGAACAATCACGCCTTCGGGTTTTTCGTGATCTATTATTTCTATAAGATTCTCCCAAAAAACGGGTTCGAAATAAAGTTTGTCAGAAACATCAAAATCCGTTGAGACCGTTTCCGGATTGCAGTTGACCATAATGGATTCGTAACCTGCCTCCTTACTTGCCAATACCCCGTGCACACAACAATAATCAAATTCAATTCCTTGTCCTATGCGATTTGGACCGGCACCCAAAACAAGGATCTTCTTTTTTGCTTTCCCCTTTTTAGGTTTAGCATGGCCGTTACTTTCATCTTCCATTTCAAAGGTTGAATAAAAATAAGGTGTCAATGCTTCAAACTCCGCGGCGCAGGAGTCCACTCTCTTAAAGATTCTGTTGATACCCAGTTTTTTTCTTTGTGCCGTTACCTCGTCCACATCCACGCGACCCAATATATTTGAAATTTGCATGTCGGAATAACCAAATTGCTTGACTTTCATAAAGAGATCCTTTGGCACATCCAGTAACTCATACCTGCTCAGTTCTGCCTCACATCTTACCAATTGTTGGATCTGCAATAGATACCATCGATCAATTCCCGTTAGTTTTTGGATCGTCTTGACAGGGATTCCAAGTATGATCGCATCTTTTATCCGGAACACTCTGTCCCAGGATGGACTTTCAAGCGACTGAATTATCTCATCTGCTTTCTTCCAAACCTTTCCGTCCGCTCCCAATCCGATCGAGTCGTTTTCCAAAGACTGACATGCTTTCTGCAGCGCCTCCAGAAATGATCGTCCGATTGACATGACCTCTCCCACCGATTTCATTTGCAAGCCTAATGTATCGTCGCAACCCGGAAACTTATCAAAATTCCAACGTGGTATCTTAACCACGACATAATCCAGGCTGGGCTCAAAGTAGGCAGAGGTTGTTTGCGTCAATTGATTTCGTAATTCATCAAGATTATATCCTATTGCGAGCTTTGCCGCAATCTTTGCGATAGGATATCCTGTTGCTTTGGAGGCTAATGCAGACGAGCGAGAAACCCTCGGATTTATTTCCACTGCAATGATCTGCCCGTCATCCGGGTTAATCGCAAACTGCACATTACAACCGCCCGCAAACTCTCCAAGTGAACGCATCATGCGCTTTGCCATGTCACGCATCCGCTGATAGTCATGATCGGATAAGGTCATGGCAGGAGCCACGGTGATCGAATCGCCTGTGTGCACACCCATGGGATCCATATTTTCAACCGTGCAAATAACGACTACATTGTCATTATTATCCCTGATCAGTTCCAACTCAAACTCTTTCCAACCCAGCACGGCTTTTTCTACCAGCACTTCATGGATGGGCGACGCCTTCAGGCCGCGTTCGAGAAGATGATCAAAATCCTCTTGCTTATGCACTATGCTTGCTCCTGATCCACCCAGGGTGTAAGAAGGCCTTATAACCAGTGGAAATCCCATCTCTTGTGCTATCTCTTTACCTTCCAGGATGGAATTAGCTACTTTCGATGGAGGAACGTCGATCTTGAGATCGATCATCAACTTCCTGAATAATTCCCTGTTTTCCGTGGTTTCAATGGCATTCATATCCACGCCAATCATCCTCACACCATATTTTTTCCAGATGCCTCGGTCATTCGCTTCCTTGCAAATATTAAGAGCGGTTTGGCCACCCATAGTTGGAAGTACAGCATCTATCTTTCTTTCCTTTAAAATTTCCTCAACAGATTCGACGGTCAGAGGCATGAGATAAATATTATCTGCCGTCACTTTATCGGTCATGATGGTAGCCGGATTCGAATTGATGAGTGAAACCTCGATTCCTTCTTCCCTCAGAGACCTGGCGGCCTGGCTACCTGAATAATCAAACTCACACGCTTGTCCGATAATGATGGGTCCACTTCCAATAAGCAGAACCGACTTGATACTAGTGTCTTTTGGCATGTAAAAACAGAATTAAGTCGTGCAAAATTAGAGCATTAAATCGACTTATTTAAGCAACCTATTATTTTGTGCAGAAATAAATTCAACCGCTTACAATAAACAGTCGTACAATACATTAACTATGTATACTTTATTTTTATTAAACTTCGAATTTTGTACTTTTGCGGTACGAAATTTATTTCGAAGACATAATACAACACTATGCTGAAGAAAGGATTATTGCTGCTAGCCGGATTATCTCTCATTGTTCTTGGTTTCGAATTATCGAGTTTTAGTTCAACCAACCCAATTGAAAATTCTGAAGAAATTGGAATCGAATCTTATGCGATTGTTTCCTGGCATTTACCGGAACAACTGGATTTTGCCGGTGAACCTGCCCCACTCGATGACCCGGATATCGCTGAACGGTTTGACCGCGAGCTACTAGTGAATACTTACTGGCATTCTCATACATTTCTGAATATTAAGAGAGCAAACAAGCTATTTCCCATCATTGAACCAATTCTTAAAGAGAATGGTATTCCAAATGACTTTAAATATTTAGCGGTTATTGAAAGTAACCTCGATTTCAATGCCAGGTCGCCTGCAGGAGCATCGAGCATATGGCAGTTTATGAAAGAGACCGCGAAAATTTATGGATTACAGGTAACGGAGGAGATAGACGAACGCTACCAAATCGAAAAAGCAACCAAAGCGGCTTGCGATTATTTAAATGACGCTTATACAGAATTGGGTACGTGGACATTGGCAGCAGCTGCCTATAATGCCGGTGTTGCGAAGATTAAAAAATTGCTAAAGTCCCAGAAGGTTGATACTTACTATAATTTGTACATGACCACCGAAACCAATCGATTCATTTTCAGGATCCTGGCGGTTAAAGAGATATTGATGAATCCTAAAAAATACGGATTTAACTATACCGAAGATGATCTCTACAAATCGATCAAATACAAAACTATTATCGTGGATACAACCATAAGTGATCTTGCAGAGTTTGCAGTTTTGAATAACACCAATTACAAAACACTCAAGAAACTAAATCCCTGGTTGCGCACTCCTCACCTTACAAACAAAACAGGTAAGGAATATGAGATAAAGCTGCCTGCCCAATAATTGAATGAGAGGATATTCTAAGATTTTACTTCCTATTTTAGGCATATTTTTTCTTGCGGGATGTAATAATTCGACCGCTCCTACTCCTATAGAGCAATACATATTTCTGTCCCACTTCTATGTTTCTGCAGATCCTGTTGTCCAGGAAGTGATGCCTGACATTCTAAATTTAGATCTATCCGGATATGAACTTATCTTTCTTGGAGGAGACTTAACCCACTCGACTACAAGCCAAGACGCTAACATACAATACGTCGACAGTATATTTGATTTGGGAAACAGTAAGGTTATATGGGCAACCGGAAACCATGATTACTCCAATCCGGAAAAAATCCCGGAATATACGGGCAGGCCCTTATTCTATAGCTTTAATAAGGGCGGGATCACTTTCATTGTGCTCGACACCCAAGACAGTTCGTGCCATATGGTGGGAGATCAATTGAAAATGATAAAGCAAATTACCGATACAATTTCAGAGTCGTCTCATCTTGTGATCCTGCATCATAAACTGATATGGTTGTACGAACATCCTGAAATGCGCAAATTTCAAAAGATAACAAATGGAAAAATTTGTGATAATACCTGGTGTCTCAACCCCAACAATTTTTACCCTGATGTGTATCCGTTCCTCCGGCAGGTTCAGCATCGTGGCATTAAGGTGGTTTGTGTGGCAGGTGACTTAGGATTAAATGCCAAGGAATTCCAGTTTAAAGATAATGAGGGCATTCAATTCATTGCCTCCGGAGTCAAACCGGGAGACGAAGACAACAAGATTCTTGTCTTTGAGCATAATATAAAGAAGAGAAGTTTAAGCTGGTATTTTCAGGATCTCTGAGCCGTCACAGGCTATTTTCGATTAGTAAAAGTTATTGTAATTTTGATCGTCCCATCAGGAATGTTTTTAAGCATTATTAATCTCACATAATTTATTGGTATGTTTCGATTTGAAGAATATCTCCAAGAATTTACCAGTACCGTTGATTTCAAGGAGTTTATCATTAATATGGTTATCATCGCTGTACTTACCGCGTTTCTTGGATATTTCTATACATTATTTGGACAGTCGGTATCCAACAGAAAAAAGTTCTCAGTTAATTTTATCCCATTGGCATTGACCACCATGCTGATCATTACAATAGTGAAATCGTCTATTGCTTTGTCACTTGGGTTAGTGGGCGCATTATCCATTGTGCGTTTCAGGGCGGCAATTAAGGACCCGGAAGAACTCACATATTTATTTATCACTATAGGACTTGGACTGGCAGCAGGGGCGAATCAGATACTGATTGCCGTGGCATCTTTTGCCTTTATCATATTAGTACTCTATTTCAGGACCATGGTGATTGGTAAAAAAGCGTTCCGGTCTCACGAAAATATGTATCTCAATATAAGTTCAACTAATAAAGATCTGAGTGCTATCACCAATATCCTCAAGGAGCAGTTTACGCTGGTAGAATTAAAAAGACTCGACGAATCAGAAAAAAGTATGGAATTATCCTTCATCGTGGACGCCCGCACCATCGAGGAGATAGAAGAAACCAAGAAAAAGCTGGTAACCTTTACTCCAGACATCACTTTATCGTTTGTTGAACAACGAAGTATTGCTCTATGAAGCAGTCTGTTGAAGCGCGTAGAAGGAGAACTAAGTTAAAACCTATTCTCATTTTCGCCGGTTCATTGCTGGTGGTAGTGATGCTCTTGAGCCTGGAAAATTTATTGAAACACTCCATAAACACTCTTATTGTTGTCGATGCCGAGGTATCTTTTGTCGAGAAGTACTTCAAATGGATGCGCACAAAGAAGAACTATAGCGTGGAGTTGGGCAAACGTTCAAGCGATGTGGCATTCTCGGGCAACTACAGTGTAAAACTCACGAAGAGTAATAAATACGGGATGACCATCAAACTGACAAACATTCATCCCGGTGATTCGATTGAAATCAGCGTGGCAAGATATGCTCCGGGAGGACATGGATTTTTAGTAGTTCAGGGAGACTGGCAGTTCTATGAAAAAAACGGAAGGCCTTCATCTAAACTCGGTAAAGGTTGGGAACTGATCTCCACCTCCTTCAGGACACCCACTTACATCAAGAATCCGCAATTGACAATATATGTGTGGATGCCCTATGAAGACCCGGCATATTTCGATAATTTGAAAATAAGGATCTTTTCCAGTGAGCATGTTGCAGATTTGGAATTACTGCAAGCTTCCGACATTCCTGTTATCAACTTGATGATCAGTAAGGATAATATGAAATTTCTCAGTGATCTGAGAGCCAGGGCATACGAGAGGGGAATACTATCAGCCAATGAAAAGGTATGGGTGAAAGGTAAATTGGAATCGGATGAAGGCATCATTCCGATCAAGCTGAGGTTTAAAGGTGATTGGCTGGACCACATGGATGGCAAGAAATGGTCATTCAGGATCAAGGCCCGTAAGCAAACCGCCTGGAACAAGATGGTCACTTTTTCGATTCAAAAACCACTGGTTCGAAACTATATAAGTGAATGGATCTGGCATAGATTACTGGATAAGGAAGATCTCCTTGGCACAAGATATGAGTTCATACTCGTAAAATTGAATGGCCGCCTATTGGGAACATATGTGTACGAAGAACATTTTGATAAACATCTGCCTGAACTAAATGGCAGGCGCGAGGGGCCCATTGTTAAATTTAACGAGGATGCCTTTTGGGATGTTAAAACTGTCAATATTGAGCTGGATACTTACCGGCCGATATATGAGTCGTCAGAAATAGATGCCTTTAAACAAAACCGGATCAATAATTCCGAGGTTCTTTCTCAACAGTTCGAGATTGCAAAAAACTTAATGCACGAGTATAAATATGGGCTTAAACCCTTCTCAGAAATTTTTGACCTCGACAAGACCGCAAAGTATTTTGCCATCATGGATCTTACTAAAGCCTTCCACGGGTTACGATGGCATAATCAGCGCTTCTATTTTAATCCTATCACGATGAGGCTGGAACCCATTGGTTTTGATGGATATGCCGCCAAAGGGGTGATGGACTGGATACACAGGCCATTCATGGGATACAGGCAAAATGAAACTATTAAAAGGCTCACAGGAGAAGGCATTATAATTGACCATTTTTTTGCTGATAGAAAATTCGTGGAGCGTTATATTTTTTACCTCCAGAAATTTTCAAACAAGAAGTTCGTGAGTACATTTATTGCACGACTGGAACCCCAAATTAAGGGGTTGGAAGAGCTGATACAAGTCGAATATCCTGATTACAAGTATGACCGGAACTTTCTAACCAAGAATGCAAAGACCATAAGGGATGAGTTGATGCCGTTTGACCTGGCAGCGATCAAAGTCTATTTACAAAAACAGGAAAATAATAAATCTTATTTTAAAGTCTATAATTATCATTGCCTTCCTGTCGTGCTAATCGGCTCCGGAGAAACAAAGGAACAGATGGATCATAAGTTGGCGGAGTCAAAATTTCTACCGACATACAGTGAAAAGATACCTCCGGAATTTGAAGATCTCGTTGCCGAAGGAAATCCATCTTATCTGTTTTTCACTATCCCTGGAATGGATACCACTTTCCATTGCCAGGTGATTCCGTGGAAGTACCCTGAGCCTTATAGCCCCGAACAGGAGTTGTTTTCAAATCTTGAACTGCAAAGCAATGATTACTACCAGGTAATAGGTGATAAAATATTATTTAAAAAAGATTCCCTGACCATTTTAAGAGATATATTAATTCCTGAAGGGTATATCGTGTTGTTTGAACCCGGAGTAAAATTAAACTTCATAGCAGGTGCAAAATTCATTTCTAAATCTACACTAAATATGATGGGTACGATGGATGATCCCATTCACATTTATTCAAGTGATAGTTCTGCCAACGGCTTCACTGTTCTTGAAGCAGAGGAGAAATCTGTTCTGAATTATGTGGTCTTTGATCATTTGAATACATTAAATTATAGAGGATGGATATTAACCGGAGCAGTAACTTTTTACGAATCGGAGGTGGAAATTAATAATTGCTCGTTCACCTATGCAAATTGCGAGGATGGTTTGAATGTGATCAGATCCAAATTTTTCATGACAGATTGCTTCGTAGGTAATTCGAAGGGAGACGGGCTGGATGTCGATTTTAGCAAAGGAGTAATTCAACATAGTTTGTTCATCAATAATGGAAATGACGGGATCGATTTCTCAGGCAGTTATGTAAATATAAAAAATAGCAGGATTGAAAATTCGGGAGAAAAAGGAATTAGTTGTGGCGAGGAATCCAAGATCATTATTGAGTCAGCGACTATTATCAATTGCCCGATTGCTGTGGCCTCCAAAGACTATACACGGACAATCATCTACAAGATAGTTTTGAAAGATTGCAATAATGGCTTTGTGGCTTATCAGAAAAAACCTGAGTTTGGGCCTGCATATATTAAAGTGCTGGAATATACGGCTGAGGGGGTAGATCGGCTATATGTGCTCGAAAAAGGCTCGATATTAAATATAAACGGGTCGGACAAAAAGGGTGATGTATGAAAAGATTCGAAAGAAAATACCGCATACTTGGGATGGACTATTCAATTGTACATCAGCAAATAAGAAGCCACCCTGCGGGGTTTAGAACACTCTATCCCGACAGGCAAATCAATAATGTCTATTTCGACACACCTGACCTGGAGCTTTTCAGGGATAACCTGGCTGGTATCGGCTCACGAAGAAAGTACCGCGTACGTTGGTACGGTGAGGATATTGATATAATCTCTTCTCCCCGTCTGGAAACCAAGATGAGGGATAATGAACTTGGAGAAAAGATTGTACGAGAACTTCCGGGTGAGATAATATCAAGTATAAACAGCTTATCCGATTACATTAGTAAGGACCTCAGCTCAAATTATTCGATCGATCCTGTCTTAATGAATACCTATAAAAGATCTTATCTAATATCGAATGATAAGAAGTTCCGCGCAACAATCGATAGGAATATGAAGTTCTATTCATTGAATTTGAAAAAAGAGAGAAGTTTTTTCCCGGTCGCAGATTATTCGTGCATCGTTGAGATAAAATACGATGAACATCACGATGATGATTGGGATCACATTTCTCAATCAATGCCATTTCGCTCAACCAAAAATTCGAAGTACATCACCGGGATACTGCTGACCTCTGATTTTTAAATTCAATGAGCTACTTAGTTTAACGAGTGTCCAATAAGAGTCTAGACATAATTCTTCCCTGCTTCAACCCCGATCCGGAGTGGAGTTACGTAGTAATCAATTCTATCAAACGAATCCGGGAAGATATCCCGGAAGCTGAAATTGCAGTTTATTTGGTCAATGACGGTTCTACCCTTGGCATGGAGAAGGAGGCGATTGACCGGTTATCATCCGCCATAAGAGATTTTCATTATTTGGAATATCAACCGAACAAAGGCAAGGGAGAGGCATTGCGATATGGTGTGATGCAGGCAAAAAATGAAGTTTGTATATATACTGATGTTGACTTTCCCTACAAGGACGAAAGTTTCATAGGATTGTACACCGAGTTATGCCGTTCAGAAGACGATGTCGTTATTGGAATCCGTGATAACGAATACTATTCAAAGATCCCACCCGCCAGGCGTAGGATTTCGTTATTTTTGCGAGGTGCAGTTAAGCTCTTCTTTGGGCTAAAAATATCAGATACTCAATGCGGGTTAAAAGGATTCAACCAAAGAGGCAAAAAGCTCTTCTTACAAACGAGGATCAAGCGATATTTATTTGATATGGAATTCATATTACTTGCTTCGAAATCCAAAGAGATCATTATTTCATCCTATCCTGTTGTCTTACGCTCAGGTATAGAATTTTCGAAAGTAAATCTTCGGGTACTTTTAGCAGAGAGTTTTAATTTTTTCAGGTTATTTTTGAAAAACCTTTTCAAGTGATTTTAAGCTTTCTCAAAAAGTATTATCATTTAATTATTCTGTTCACTTGTTTAATTGTCTATACCCTGGTCAGGTATAAGGATCTTTTCCTTCCTTATTTCTGGGATGAGATGGCGGTGTATTCCAGGGCAGCGATGTACCTTAACGATCACAATTTGAGCATCCTGCCGAGTGCTTTAACACCTTTGATCTCCAGAGGCCACCCAATTCTGTTTGCGTTCTTGCATGGATCGGCTATGAGGATTTTTGGTACAGATTTGATAGTGGGGCATACAGTCTCTCTGATCTTTTCATTTTCGTTGGTGTTGGTCTTGTATTATGTTGCCAGGTCGATGTTAAACAAAACATTGGGTTTGATCGCCGCCCTCACCCTAATGGCGCAACCGATCTTCATTGGTCAGTCGATGCTCATGTTACCGGAGATATTGTTGGCTATGCTGGTACTTTTAGCGGCTCACTTTTATCTTAGGGAAAAATGGGTGGGATATATCATTGCTTGCAGTATTGCCGTGATGATCAAGGAAACCGCGGTTCTTATTCCGGTAGTAGCCGGATTGTATGGCTTATTGATAAGGATCAGATCGCTTAATTTCAAGTATGTCCTGACTCACGTACTTGTAAACCTGGTCCCGGCCATGATCTTCGGATTGTTCCTGATCGTTCAAAAAATCCAACATGGGTTTTATCTGTTCCCTTTTCATATGAAAATGTTGGCACGCGAACAGCTCAACACCCTGGCTCATATTTACAATTATCTGGAGTTTATATTTATTGAACAAGGTCGGTTTCTGATAAGTCTGTTTATTTTGGCAGGTTTGTCGAAAATGATCTTTCAAGTTTATAAGAAAACATTTAGGACCAATATTCAACTGAGAAATTTCATTTTATTCTCCTTGATTCTATTTATTACTATGATCATCTTCTCCGGAACATTTGGATATATGAACAGGTATATGACATTATTGATTCCTCTATTGGCTATTCTTGGTGTCATGAGCTTAAACTATATTTCGGGTAAAATTAATTTCGCTAAGATTGGTTTGGCTTTATCTATACTGGTTATCCCTTTTTTTTATTTGGAAACTTCAGTGTTTGATTATGAGGTCGACCTCGGTTACAAGCGCCATTTGAATGTCTTGAAACGGGCTGTTCGTTATCTGGAGGAGGAAGGCCTGCACGATCAACAGTTTTTTACAAATTTTCCCGTTAATTCTGCGATAAAGGATGTGCGACGCGGTTATTTATCGGGTAAATATGATTTTAAACCAAGCAGGGCTTTCGATGATCACACCACTTATGTAGTAATTTCAAGGCCCGGGAGCGCCAGTCATAATTTTCCAGGAGATGTAGAATTAGAATCGATCAAGATCTTCAGAGATAAATTTGCGCAAGTAGAAATATTCAAAGTTATTCGCCCGGAGATGCGACCTTAAAATGAGGACGTCCCATTATATAATAATTTTACTGGTTTCAACCCTTCTGATAATAGGGATTGCCTTCGGCAAGATCCTGATCAATCCCAACGCTACCCTTTTTGCTATTGGCGGGGATGGGATCAAGAACTACTACACGGTTGCTTATTATGTTCAAAACGATTCGGGCCTGCATTTTACGGGTATGAACTATCCCTACGGCGAACATATTGTTTATACCGACAATCAGCCTCTCCTGGCAATGACCCTGCGATGGATCAATGACAATGTCCTGAATATTTCGAGGGATGTTTTCGGCATCATGAATATCCTGATGATAACATCTTTCTTGCCATGTGTCTTTTTCCTTTTTCTCATTCTGAAAAAAATGCATTTACCAAATTGGTATGCGGTGCTAACCGCTTTAATAATTGGATTTCTTTCGCCACAGCTTGCTCGGTTCATTGCGCATTATGCATTGGCTTATGTATTCTTCCTGCCACTGACCTGGTACCTGATGATTCGATTTTTTGAGAAAAATAATTGGATTGGCTGGGGCATGTTGCTGATCGCCACCACGAGCTTGTTTGGACTGATCCATTTGTATTATTTATTGCTCGGAGGCGTGTTTGTACTGGCGAGCAGCGTCATCTATTTGCTCCGTTACCGGAAGAGGTTCAAGCAAATCATTTTGTTCGTAATCTTTGGGCTTGTCGTAGCACTGTTACCGATAATCCTGATCAAATCCTGGTTGTTCCTTACCGACCCTATTACCGACCGGCCAATGGTACCGTGGGGTTATTTATACTACGTTGCTGATTTCGAGACGATCTTTCTACCTTATAAGGGCCCTATACTCGAGGGATGGAACAAGATCATCCAATACAATCCTACCAAATGGGAAGGCCAGGCTTATGTCGGATTCATGGGAATTCTTTCGGCCATTTACCTGGTCTATCGATTTATAAGATATGCCATCAAGAATAAATTAAGGCGCAGGGTCCTACCCGTGGTTCCCGGTAATATGGGCATCTTCATCTGGTCATCCATCCTTATTCTGCTGTTCTCAATGGGTTATCCTTTCAAATTTCACATGGAATCCTTGTTGGATTATCTGGGTCCGTTAAAACAATTTCGCTCTTTAGGGCGGTTTGCCTGGATCTTCTATTATGTCTTTACCGTTTTTACAGCCGTACAGCTTCATCGTTATATTCGGGTCTACCTTACCCATAAGAATAAGACCATAGGAATGGTTCTGGCTTCCGTCTTCCTGCTTTTCTGGACTTTTGAATCAGGTGTTCATCTAAACGAGAATGTGCAGGACCTCGCAATCCATAAGTTTAAAGGTTCGTCCAATGCTTTTTTAAATAGTTCTTTCAATTATAAGGATATCTTAGAGACAGCGGGTTATTCGACCTCCGATTTTCAAGCAATACTTCCTTTACCCTATTTCCTGGTAGGGTCCGAAAAATTTGATATTCAAAGAAGTACGGCAGCGGCAGTACAGTCGATGTTGGCAAGCTATCACACCCGATTGCCTGTGGCTACCGGTAAGATGTCACGCACATCGCTTAGTCAATCTCTTAAACTGACTCAGCTCATAAGCCATGAACATATTGAAAAACAGATCCTGCGAGATTATAAAAACGATAAGCCGCTTCTTCTGTTAACTACTCATCAAACTCTGACGGCTA
>JACZTA010000035.1 GCA_022573915.1 Bacteroidota bacterium
TTAATAACAATTCTACTGACAGCTATTTATCTACACAGTCAAAAGCTGCCCTTATGGCTGTTGTGGCTGCTGGGCATTGCCACCTTAGCTATGCATCCCTTTAGCGGCATCCCGCTGTTAATTTTCCTGACAATTATTACTTGGCTGCGGCAAACTAAGCTGTCGTTAAATAGACAGCAAAAATTAATTGGCCTAATCATTCTAATCGTTATCGGTATTGCTTTGCTGCCCTTAGCTTTAACTGTGGGCGGGGGTATTAATAATACAAATATTAGTTTAAGTGCTGGTCAATCAGCAAACCAAGCTATCAGCATTGCTGACTGGGTACCATTTTATTCAATTTATCATCTGGTTTATCTCTTGGAAACCAATCTTACTATAATTCGGACTTGGCATATATGCAGTTCCATGGAGCGATGAAGGAAGGTTTGGCCGGTTCTTTGAGAAACTGGTGGGTAGATGCGGGCGCAAGTTCTATTTTTAGATCAAATTCGTATTTCGCCGTGGCGCGGGATACGGATTCTCTTGTAATTGCTTCAGGAGCAAAAGTGATTAATCCGGAATTGCCGGGTGGTAATGTATTCTATTTGGGCGGACATGATTATTACCATACCACTGACATAACGAAGATGAACGCACTTAGGTTATACCTGAACGCCGTCTTTGTCCCAGCCTATCCCAATTCAACTTGTGAACTTTTCGTTCTTCCCAATTCAATTTCGGGTAATGTATTTAAGGATGTTGATCAGGACAGTACGCTTAGTGCTGCTGATTCAGCAATGATCTCAATTCGGGTGAACTTATATATCGATGTGAATAGAGATGGAAAAGTAGATGCAGGAGATGTTATATTAGAAACGATCTTAACTGATTCGCTGGGCAAGTTTAATTTTAATGTGGGCATACTGGGTATGTTCGTGATGGATATTGAGATGGACGATCTGCCGGCAGGGTACGGCATGACCACAGACAACCTCGAACGGGCGGTATTTACTGAAATGGGCCAAACGGATCCCGACAATGATTTCGGAGCTTATTGGGCCGTGTTACCCATCGAATTGATTGATTTTACTGCTAAACCGGTGCAATCCTATGTTGACATTCACTGGGAGACTGCTTCAGAACTCAATAATGATTATTTCACCATAGAAAGAAGCGGCAATGGAACTGATTTTGAATGGCTGGTCGATATAAATGGTGCTGGAAACAGCTGGTCTAACCTGGAATATTATTATACCGACGTAAATCCTCTTTCAGGGACATCTTATTACAGGTTAAAACAAACAGACTTTAACGGAGTGTTTGAATACTTTCCGATGGTGTCAGTTACGTTAAATACCATTACAAAGGAAATCTTTGAAGTATTTCCAAATCCTTGTTATAGTGATAAATTCTACATAAGATTTAACGAGGAAAAGGAAACCAGTTTTCTGGTAACCTTGTACGATGTTTATGGCAAAGAAATATTCTCAAGGATAATTCCCGTAGAAAATTACGGAGAGTCTGTAAAGGCGATAGATCTGGATGAGCGGTTAGCCCCGGGAATATATCTGGTGATCGGTAGTACTGAGGATAAGTTGTACAAACAGAAGTTGATCATTGGAGATGGTAGGATGTAAGATTCATTTTATCAGTTCGCCTTTCCTGTATTTCATGGTCTTTATAATTGCACCCTCCTCATCGTATTCTTTCCAATTTCCATCCCTCCTGCCTAGTTTATACTGACCCGTTATTTTTTTTTCTCCATTTCGATGAAACTCTTCCCATTTTCCTTCGAGCAAATTCATGCTATAAAATCCTTGGCTTTTCAACTGACCGGATTCGTAATAGGCTCTTAGCTTGCCAACCAACATTCCGTTTTTATAAGTGCTGCTGAGAGAGATCATGCCTGTTTTATAGTAGAACTTTGATGGCCCTTCTCTAAGATTATTCAAATAAACAGATTCCTCTTGAAGCGCGCCGTTATCATAATATGCCTTCGACGCACCATTTAATTTCCCATCAATATAACTACGGTATATCAATAGTTTACCTCGTGCATTAAACTGCCGGGATACGCCATCTAATTTCCCTTCGCGATAATTAAATTCTTTAAGGAAAGAACCATCCGATCTGACCTCAATACTGGTACCATGCAAAGCACCATGGTCATAATAACTCATAACGTTTATCATCTCGTTTTGATGATAAACCCGGTGAAATCCATCTCGCCTGTTATTGATGTAAAATTCTTCGACGTGAATATTTCCATTCTTGTGATAAGTTTTCCATGCTCCATGCCTGCGGCTATTTAGATCCAGCATATTAATCGTATCTCCTTCATTCACTTCAAAAGAAAGCAGACTATCCAAAGGCGGCTGGCCGTTTAAAATAATTGGGGATAAAATTAGCGTTAGAAATAGTATTCTGATAAGCATCGGAAATAGTTTTAGTGAAGGGAAGTGGAAAGATATAAAAAAAGGAAGTTAGCCTGTAAGCCGGGTTCTGTATAGATCGACCCGAGGGCCGTTCAATTTCTATCATTTATCTGGGCCTGCTGTCGCCAACAGACTCTATCGGCACACCCTCCGGGATCAAACGAGTAGTTTTTATTTTGCTCCAACGGAACAAATATCCCGGTATACATTGCCTTTCAACCCGCAAGGTTTTCTCTCAATTACAGTCACCTGCAACTGCGGTGGATTTTTAGCCCCACCTTTTCACCCTTACCTCGAAGAGGCGGTTATTTTCTGTAGCACTATCTGTTCTTAATAACTCTCATTATCAAGACCTTCCCGTTAGGAAGTGCGGTACTCTATGTTGCCCGGACTTTCCTTCCTCCGACGAATCGGCGAACGATAGAACAGCTAACATTCCTTTATTTCAATGATCTATTCCAACTAATATACGAATTCTAAAGGACTAGCAGTCTGGTTGTTTATGAAAGTTTACGAATGGCTTTGTGTTCAATGTTCAATGTCCAATTCACGCTTGTTCTTTTAATCAAAAATCAAATCAAAGATTGCTAATCGGGCATCCTATATCTTCTATCGAGTTGGACTTCAGTCCAACGTAACCACGGTCGCCCCGAAGCCGAACCGTTTATCATAGCTATTATCATATTTCGCGATTCCCTTCCGGGCAGTAAAAAGTTCAAAAAGCTCCTCACGAAGTTTCCCCGTACCTATCCCATGAATAAATACTATCTCGGAATAGTTCTGGTTAATGGCACTATCGAGGCATTTCTGAGCATGCGAAAGTTGAATATCGAGGATCTGGGTAGAAGTTAGTTGATCGATATTATCGATCAATCGGTCACCATGCAGGTCTACTATAAAAGGTAGACCCGGAGTTCCTTTGTCAAGCGTGGGTTTATTATCACCGGTACTTTTTTCTTGAATCTTGGTGGACAACTCACTCAAACTGGAAATGAAATCATCTTTGGTAGATACATCCTGAGGAGCAATTAGTTTTTCTATTTTCTGCAACACCGTGGGTTCATCGATGATTATTTTAGCGTAACATTGAGAATCCAGGATCGCGTTGAACTGAAGTTTGTTATTCAGCAGTTTGGGTGTGATCTTAACAGTTCTTGAAAAATCCAGACTGCTTTTATAGAACTCCTGTTCTTTACTGACTTGGCTTCCCATCCTTAGGCGCGTTATTTCGTCCAGTGGCTGAGCGTAAAGTATGATGATGTCAATATCGATTTTCATTTGTTGATCCAACTCAAGGAAGGATATCTCGATCAGGTCGAGCTGCCCTTGTCTGGCTAAATTTTCTTCGACGCTCAATAGCTCTTCATTATTTCGAAAAACCGTACATCTCACCCTCGGATTGAATATGGTGTTGTTGATCAGGTGAACACGAAACGATTCTATCTTCTCATCAGAATCGAACAAAGGTTCAAACCCGAGGTAGAGGGCTAATATTTCCGAATTGGGGTTCGAAATGTTTGTCATTTTGGCTTATCAAGCTTGAGCAGTACAACAATATTGAAAAGTTCTCAATCTACCCGTATCGGCTCCATTTTTGTGAAGCTACTAAATCTCGTTAGCTTTACGATTCAAATAAATGTATTGGTGAACCGGGAGTACGTATGCGACGAAACTTAAAATGGCGGCTGGCTCAATACACTGAGCTGCACTGGTGGAAGAATTATCTCAAAGATAAGAGTAAGGAAAGCTACCTGGACTGGAAGAGAACCTATTGGAAATTATTATTGGAAAAAATCAAAACAAACCTACAACTCGATAGTGGCAGAACGGTATTGGATGTGGGGTGTGGCCCTGCCGGAATCTTTATCATTTTGAATCATCTGCAAGTCGATGCAGTGGATCCATTGCTCGACGAGTACAATAATATGAACGCGAATTTTCAAAAAAGCGATTTTCCGGAAGTAAATTTTCATGCGGTTCCTTTTGAGAAATATGAAACGCATAAAAAATATGATACTGTGTTTTGTCTTAATGCAATAAATCATGTCGCAGACCTCAAGCTAAGTATCAACAGACTGATTCACCATACCAGGGTGGGAGGATTTCTTTTGGTGAGCATTGATGCTCATAATTACAGGATTCTAAAATACCTGTTTACACTGATTCCCGGGGATATTTTGCATCCCCATCAATACCTTCTCAAGGATTACGAAAATCTTCTTACTTTAAATACGGAGAGCAAGAATGGAAACTCAAATGACAATGGCCTTGAGATTGTGGAAAGACTGTTAATTAAAAAGCAAAGAATTTTCAACCATCACCTTGTAGTGATCAGAAAAAACAAAGAGATTGAGATCACAGATTAATAATAACGAACGTGCATCTTGGTTTTACCACTCTTGAATATCTTGCCACTTTGTTCAACAATTTCTTCCTGACTATCTTCATCGTTTAGGACCTTATCCAAATATTTAACAACTTCGGCCCGAAAGATCTTTACGTCTTCGCCATTTGTAATGGCCTCAGTAGCGTAGGAAATCAATAACCCCGAAAATTCTTTTCTGAAAAGTTCCTTGGTTGCAAACATATCCAAACACACGATGTTGCTACCGCAAACCACGACGACTCCGATCATATTATCGAATGAGGAAGCAAAATTTTCAAAATGAGCTAAATAGCCATTTAATTCAGCTTTAAATTCTTCGGCATCTTCAAGGGCCGTATAGGTCCCGGTTCCACTTACCGCATCATTTTTACTCATCACACCCCTTACCGAATCCCAGACCTTTGATTGGTCTTTTTCTGTATCAATAACTTTAGTAGTTTGAACTGTAGTGGCATTGGAAATGATACCGAAGCTTGCCGGAATACCATCGTTGTCATTATCGCTATAGCTCCATCGACCATGTTCCACGCAAAAGACAGATAGGTCTACCTTTTCACCATTACTGGGTGGTATAAGTACATCCTGGGCTATAACCCTGTTTTGTTTCCCTCCTTTAATTACCTCTCCAGCCATGAGATAAATGGTATCCATGGAAGTGTTTTCTATGAACAAGGTATTCACCCTTGCTCCACCCCTCACGATTTGTTGGGATTCCTCGCCGGTAGTACCATTTGTAGGAGTGGCAGTTGGGATAATCGCACTCATCTCCGTTATAAGTACTTTATCTTGTTCAAGAGCTTCCTTAAGAGTTACGTAATTTCCAACGTTTTGATGTGCTTGTTCGAACACCTGGTTGGCTAAAATGGGGTAGAGGCGTAAACTTTGAAAGGTATACAGTTCATTAACCTGCGTTTCTTCTAATAAACCAAGATTATCCCAATTATACTGTGCGCTTACAGAAAGGGTAATCAACAACAATAAGTAAGTGAGGTGCGTTTTCATAGCCTTAAATTTAAGTTTACAAAGAGGGAAGCGTACTTGTATTAACGAATCAGGCTATCGAAAATTGTACCAAGCGACTAGAAAATAAGACTTACTTATCAGTCAGTTAGAAGTTAAATTTTACCCACGAGCAGGACACATTTCAAGCTGTCTCTGCGAAGCCTGAATTATTTATCCGGCAAAGCTAAGGAAGGAATCGCAAGTATTAATTCTCCGTTGGATTCTTGACATATTTATCATACCATGTCAGGAGTTCATTCATGTAATGTACCTGGTGCGCATACTCACGCAAACCGTGAGGTTCCCGGGGATATAGAATGAGTTTAGTTGCTACACCCTTTAGTTTTAAAGCACTGTATAACTCCATGCTTTGTTCCGGATGCACCCGCGTGTAATTCTTACCATGTCCAACCAAAGTGGGAGTGTTTGCCTCGTTTATAGAGGAAATCGGAGAACGCTCCCAATGCAATTGAGGTTCGTCATACCAATATGAATTCCAATGTACCAAAGACATTTCATGAGGGATATCTGTTGTGTTGGCAAAAGAAATCCAATTGGTTAGTCCGGCTCCTACCATGGCTGCTTTGAATCGATCACTATATTTGGTTGCTGCTAATGCCGAGAAATAACCTCCGTATGACCATCCGCCTGTCCCAACACGGCTTCGATCGACCTTTCCACTTTCCACCAAAGCATCTATTCCTTTTAATACATCCTGAAACTCTTCACCTCCCAGATCATTATGATCCGATTTGCTGAACTTAACACCTCGGCCACCGCTTCCACGATAATTTGGTTCCAATACAAAATAACCTTCTTCAGCAAATAACTGTACAGGATAGGTGGTTCTGGTTCTCCAACCATTTAAGCTGACACCTTCAGGGCCGCCATGGATCTGAAGAATAAGCGGATATCTTTTTCCTTCTTCGTAATCCGCAGGATACGTTAATATACCTTCTATATTTATCCACTCTCCACTTCCGGGCCACTCGATGATCTCTTGTTTTGTGAGTGTGATATTATCTAATTCAGGATTTGAAAATGTTAAACGGGTTATCTTTCCTTTCTTCAAGCTTGCTTTATATACTTCAGATGGATGTTCCGGCGTGTTTACAAGCAGCGCAAGATCAGCGGCATTCATTTGAAAGTCCATCCGGCTGATAATCGGGCCCGTTCGAATGAAAACAGTTCTCTTATCATTTGTCAGATTGATCTTAGTAATTTTTGTTTCACTAAATACAGTAGAGTGCAGTAAAATTTCATCGTTAGAAATCCAGGTAAAACCATTGCCTGAACTTTGTTCATCCTTAACGGAGATCATCTCCTGCTGGCCGCCACCGGCTGAAACGACATATAAAGTTTGGGCCAAAGGATCATTCAAACTCGTGGCTCCTAAAAATGCGATCTGACTTCCATCAGGGGAGTATTGGAGTCCACCAAGTTTTCCTTCCGTAGTGCAGAGCTTTTTCGGCAGCTTTTCTTCAAAAAGCTTAATGGTATAAATTGTCTGGAACATATAAGCATCATCAATATTGGGAGTCTTGCTAGCATAAAAAGCAATCGATTTACTATCCGGACTCCAATGAAAACTCCAGACATTTATATCCTGCTCAAAGACCTGGGTGATCTCTTTGCTTTCTATATTCATCACCCATAATCGGGAATACCTGTAATTCATGTCTGGAATGATCCAATCCTTTCCCTTCTTTTTAGCTGCTTTCTCTTCTTCAGAAACCGCATCCGTGGATGTATATACGATCCATTTACCATCAGGTGACCAAGCGTAACTGCCTATAGACGTTGTGTGTTGGCTGATCTTTGTAATATCCTCGCCCCAGATGTTGGTCACATAGATCTGCACATTTTTATCCTGCTCTTCTTGTTTGGAAAGGAAGCTGATCTCGCTGTTTGATATCCATACAGGCGACCAGCAATTTACCGGCTTTGTGGTAAGAGCAGCGTTCTTCTTACCGTCAATTGTTACATTCCAGATTTCAGTATAACTCGAACCATATTCATCTTCTTCACTTCTCGGAACCCGGAGCGTGTAAATGATATTTTTTCCATCCGGACTTATATGTGCACCGGATACCGTCTTTATAGACGCGATCATTTCCGGTGTTAACGATGTATTGTTTTGGGCGACAGTTAAGTTAAATGCCAATAAGGTGATGGTGATAGACAGGCTGACGCTTCTTAGTAAAGTATAAATTTTCATTCCATTCCAGGTTTTACAAAAAAATAATTGAAAAATGTTGCCGTTAAAGGGCAGGCAAAATACGATATTATACTCAGTTATTTGACTCTTCCCATTCCTCGATTCTCTTTAATCCTGCCTTTGCTTTCATATCAATGCTGTTCTTGTATTCATGATCTTTCATGGCTAAACACTTATGGAAATAAGTCTCTGCCTTTGAAAAATTTTGCTTGTGTTCGTATATGATTCCCATCATCAAGGCTGCATTTGCCGCAAAATAATAGGACTCTTCTCCGCCATTTTTAATTGTGGTAACATAGTAACCCATCGCCTTATCAGGCTTGCCCCAAAGATCATAGATCCTTCCTGCTCGATAGGTAAACTCAATTTTATCTCTCTTCCGGGTAAAGTCATCCACTGATTTACCTTCAAGCAATTCCAATGCTATCTTATAATACCCACCGTCTGAGAGGAGCCTCGCCTTCAGAAGATTCGTATGGGGGATTTCCTTTTTCTCCGCTTCCTTTTGCGCTTGCTTGTCGGCGTCAATTAAAGTATTGCCATGATCCTTACACTGCTGCATGAACGCCTTGTACTTCGGCAGGTCATCTTTTAAGAGATAGAACCAGGCAAGTTTTTGATACGAGTTTTTAACATAATTCAATCCTTGAAAGTATTTGATATATTTTTCCAGATAGACATTAGCATCATCATCCAGTCGTTGGAGTTTAGCCAATCCATGCAGGTAGTCCAGAAAAGGCATCCTCATAAATTCATTTCCCTGCGGACGATTCTCCAATATTTCTATACACCTGTCGTTGTGGCCCGTTCTAAAGGCTATTAATGCAGCTGTGAAATGATGGAGGATATTTTCATCAAGCGGAAACATATCACTCTGAACCATGTTCCATGCTCTTTCCGGATCATTTTGCATATAAAGGATCAGGAAGACATAGGTGATATTAGTTTCCTGGGCAAATATATAATCATGGGTTTTGGAATATGCTATCGCCTCCTCAATCTCTTCGGTTCCCTGTCTGATCGACCCTTTAAGGTTCATCACGTTTGAAGCCCACTTGAAGTTGTCAGGAATAGTGCCTATGACGGTATGGATCATACCCAGACTTTTCTTGTTTGCAACAAAATCAGGAAACTTCTTAGCATTTTCAGTTAAGAGCTGATACGCTTTTCGCATTTCTAAAAAAGCAGTTAAGTATTGGTTGAAATTCAATCTTGAGATAGCCCATTGCATGTAGATTTCGGCTTGGAAATAAAGATAGTACGGAGACTTTCTGTCTCCTGTCCGGATTTTATTCAATCTGCGAATCCGGTTTTTTTCAAGCACTTTGAATTCTTCATAATTATTATTCACATTTATTAGAAGAAAATCAATATAGTTTTCAAGAAAAAAGGGAACAATATTATCAGGGTTGTTTTTCTTCTCTCTTTTTATTAATCGCCTCCCCTCCTTGATTTTCAATTGGAGAATCGCATCGTAAGCATTTCTGCAGTTTACGTTGAAGTCGAAATTACCGGAAGGTGCCTCCGCAATATTATCTTTTGTATTTGGAATGTAATCCGCTTCCCTCACAGATGCAGAGCATAGGAAGAAGAATACAAGAAATAACAATGTAGCTCTTCCAAGAGGAGATATTCCTTTAATGGTACCCAAATATATCACGGTTAGGATAGATTACTCAACCTGTATTAAAGTTGCATGTTCCTTAGATGGATTCGGCGAAATCTATTAGAAATAATGTAAACTAAGATCAAACAAGATCTTATTTTGCAATAACAGGATCTACAAGAATCCTGCCGCAATGCTCACAGACGATTATCTTCTTTCTTTGACGAATTTCGAGTTGTCTTTGTGGCGGGATCTTATTAAAACATCCTCCACAAGCATCTCTTTCGTACGTAACTACTGCTAAACCGTTCTTGTACGTTGATCTAATCCTCTTATAAGCAGTTACGAGCCTTTCTTCAACTCCTCGTCTAGCTTTTTCAGATTTCTTGAGCCACGTTGTTTCTTCCTTTTCGGTTTCCTTGGCGATTTTTTCAAGCTCGGTCTTTTTTACTTTAAGATCCTTCTTCTTGGTAATAATGCTCTCTTTTGATTCATCAAACAGCGTGTTTTTGGCTTCGATGTCTCTGTTGAATTCTTCCATCTTCTTGTCAGATAGTTGATTTTCCAGCTTTTGCAATTCAATCTCCTTGGTCAATGCATCGTATTCACGGTTATTTTTAACATTGTCCTGCTGCTTTTCATATTTTTTAATCAGTGCTTCCGACTCTTTTATTGCTGATTTCTTCTCTGATACTGATTTCTTAATCTCTTTAATATCTACTTCCAGATTACCGACTCTCATTTCCAATCCGGCGAGTTCATCCTCTAAGTCACTCACTTCCATCGGCAACTCACCCTTCAAAACCTCTATCTCATCAAGTTTTGAATCTGTTAATTGTAAAGTATATAATGCTTTGAGTTTAGTTTCTACCGAGACTTCTTTTACTGCTGCCATTTTCTAACTATAGATTATTGGGTTGGTATTGATGTTTGTAATTCGGGCGGCAAAATTAACAATTTTTTTCCTTTTAACGGCAGCCAAAGGCGTCAAAATCTCTTTCACTAATTCCATCGTAAACTGTTCACTTTCGTAATGCCCAATATCTGCTATGATAATTTTATTTTCTGAATCAAAAAACTGGTGATATTTGAAATCAGCAGAAATAAATATGTCTGCTTTCTTTTTTATAGCATCCTGCAATAAAAAACTTCCTGAACCACCACAAACAGCCACTCGTTTAATCCGTTTTTTGACTAGTTCTGTATGCCTGATAACTCCGACCTTCATAATCTTTTTGATTTTCTTTATAAACTGAAGCGAATCTGTGCTTGAACGCAACTCACCGATCATCCCGGCACCTGTATTTCGTGTATCACCCGGAAGTAAAATTTTGCATTTGGTCAACCCCAGTTTTTCACAAATTTTTGCGTTTACACCTTTCAGTACATTGTCCAGGTTAGTGTGCATAGCATACAGGGCAATATTTTTTTCAATTGCTTTCAAAATTACACGCTGCACGTAAGTACTTCCTGTTATCTTCCTGATTCCCAGGAAGATTATCGGGTGATGAGAAATGATCAAATCCGTCTTAAGTCCGATTGCCTCATCAATAACCTCTTCCGTGATATCCAAACATATAAGTATCCTTTTTACCTCCTTGTCAGATGAACCGACAATTAGTCCCGAGTTATCATAGGATTCCTGATAATTTAATGGAGCAACTTTTTCTAAATGGTTTATTATTTTTTTAATATTCATGTCTATCAAGTTAATGCACAATTCGTATTATACCGCTAAATTAACAACCTGTATGAAAAGAATACAAGAACTAATGCAAAATCCCTGAACATGATTAATTTGTATATTTCATGATTTCCCAACCTATTTACTGCAAATCTCCTTGAAAGTTTTCAGGTTTCTTCTTCTGCCTTTTGCGCTGTTATACGGCCTTATTATCCTGCTTAGAAATCTATTGTATTCACTCAGGATATTTATTACAGTTTCCTTCGATATCAGAACCATCTCGGTAGGTAACCTATCCGCGGGTGGAACAGGTAAAACGCCTATGACGGATTACTTGATTGGATTACTTAAAGAGAATTGCCAAATTGCTTATTTAAGCCGGGGATATAAAAGAGCAACCGTCGGTTATTTTCTCGCGGATAATGAATCGGATGCTTCAACTATTGGTGACGAACCTTTAGAAATTAAGAGGCGGCACCCTGAAGTGGCGGTTGCTGTTTGTGAAAATAGAGTTTTGGCAATTCCGAAATTATTGGGTGACGCCCCAAAAACGAATGTTGTAATCCTTGATGATGCATTCCAGCATCTATCGATAAAACCGGGTTTATCAATTTTAATGACCGAGTACAATGATCTCTTTACCCGCGATTTTTTATTACCTGTAGGAAGATTGAGGGAGTGGCGCATGGGTTATAAACGCGCTAAACTAATTATAGTAAATAAATGCCCTTTGGATCTAAGTGAAGAACAAAGACGTATGGTCATCGCCGAAATAAAACCATATCCTCATCAAAAAGTATTTTTTTCCTCGATAGGCTATAGCGAAATATATCCATTGCTCAAACCCGATATCGTTTTTGATAATTGGTATGATCATATCACGCTCGATGATAAGGTATCCGCACTGGCAGTATGCGGCATTGCTAAACCGGCTTATATTGAAGAATATCTTAAAACAAAAACAAAAGAATCAGCTCTGCTAAAATTTCCTGATCATCATGTTTTTGAACTTGAGGACTTAGGGGATATTAAATCCGCATTTGAAGATCTCAATGGGGAGAAAAAAATAATAGTCACGACAGCTAAGGATTCCGTCAGACTGGAAAAGTACTATAATTGGTTTATTGAGCAGTCAATACCCTTATTTTGTTTGCCGATGTCCGTTGAATTTAGTCCTGTAGACAAATCGCGCTTCGATCAGGAAATCATGAATTTTATGGGTTTGAGTGAAAGTAAAATATAAAGTTCTATTTTTGGCTCTCATTTTTCGATTTGCGGTATTACCCTCCATTTTTAATATAGGTACATTGTAGAGGAACATGCGTAAGGAAAATTTGAATATATGGAAGTGATATATGACAAAAAATCGTTTTTGATAGAGAACTTGGTTGAAAACATCAACGAAGCCGTGGATTTCATTAAATCAAAAACTGATTTTAAACCCCGGTATGGATTGATCCTGGGGACGGGCTTGGGAGGGTTGGCGAGAGAAATTGAAGTAGAATATGAATTGAAGTACAAAGATATACCCTTCTTTCCTGTTTCAACCGTTGAAAGCCATCAGGGCAAATTACTGTTCGGTAGAATTGGGAATAAGAATGTCGTAGCAATGGTTGGCAGGTTCCATCTTTACGAAGGCTATTCCATGGTACAAATCACCTTTCCTGTACGGGTCATGAAATTTCTTGGAATTGAGAAGTTGCTTGTCTCTAATGCAGCAGGTGGATTAGCCGATGATATGGAGATCGGAGATATTATGATCATTAACGATCATATAAATCTTCAGTTAGCGAATCCTTTGATCGGGCCAAATATAGATGAACTGGGACTCAGATTTCCGGATCTGAGTGAGGTTTATGATACCGAGCTAATTGACAAGGCAGTGAAAATTGCGGCCGATAAGAATATAAGAGCATCCACCGGTGTTTATGTGAGTGTTACCGGACCCTGTCTTGAAACAAGAGCAGAATACAAGTTCATTCGTATTATTGGCGGAGATGCTGTTGGAATGTCCACAGTGCCTGAAGTATTAGTAGCAAATCATATGGGATTGAAGTCATTTGCCGTTTCTATTATAACAGATATTGGTTATCCTACGGAAAAGGTAAAGAAAGTATTTATCGAAGATGTTATAGCGGCTGCCAATAAAGCGGAACCAAAGTTGACCATGCTTGTTAGGGAGCTCCTCCTATCCATGGAATAAGCCAAACATTTCTTAATTTAATGCTTCGTTAATACTGATTTTATAATATCCTGAAGAGATTTATCATGACAATAATTATGAAGAAACTGGCCTTATTATTATTGTTGATCGTCTGTGTTTCCGGCAAAGGAATTGGCCAACAATATTTTACAACGAATCTGTTGTTTAACTGGAGTGACACCACACTTCCGGGTTCATCTGTATTTAATAATACCTATAATGAAGTCTGGGGAATAGTAGATGGAGGTAAGGAGTATGCCATTATTGGCTCAACAATGGGAACACATATATTTGATGTTGATAATCCATCTGCTGCGTATATGGCTGATTTTATTCCAGGAAGGGCACAAGGTGGCGTTATCATCCATAGGGATTATCATGATTATATGGGCTACTTATATGTTGTTGCAGATGAAGGAGCGAGTTCATTGCAAATAATCGATCTTTCCTTTTTACCGGATTCAGTTTTAGTAGTATATGATTCGGATAGCCTGATTAAAACCTCACACAATATATTTATTGACACAGTGACAGCAAGGCTTTATGCTTGTGGAGTACGCGATGGAGCAGGTAATTACGATAAATTAGTGATCTATTCCCTTACCAATCCAATCAGCCCTGCTAAAATGGCTACGTGGAATATAGCGGGGGTGCATGATATCTTTGTAAGAAATGATACTGCATATATAAATGCAGGTATGAATGGATTGTACATTGTAGATTTCACAATTCCTACTGCGCCGGTACAGCTTGATCTTTTATCCACCTACGCGGATCAAGGATATAATCACTCGGGTTGGCTTAATGACGATGGAACCGTTTATGCTTTCGCTGATGAGACGAAAGATATGAAGATCAAGATATGTGACGTTTCAGACCCTACAAATATCATCGTTCATCCTAATCTGATAGGCTCAGATGTTCATCCGGATAGTTCCATGGCACATAACCTGATATTCAGAGATAGTTTGTTATATGTCTCCTATTATCATGATGGTTTGCAGGTGTTTGATCTGGCGAATCCCAAACAACCTGTGAAGGTCGCATCCTATGATACTTATTCACCCGGTGATCACTATTCTTACAGGGGTGCCTGGGGTGTATATCCACTGTTACCTTCGGGCATAGTCTTGATCTCTGATATGCAGTATGGATTGTTTGTATTTGATTTTTCGCTTGTAACTCGCATACCAATGCAAGAACGAGCCGAACTCAGTGTATTTCCTAATCCGTTTGATGATATGTTTTATATTGAATTGGACCCCCGTTTGAGCGGAGATCTTGAGATAAGATTGTACAATGTGTTGGGAGAGGAAGTATATCAAGCTAAAATAAAATATGCTGAGAAAATCAACATTGATGGTCTGCATCAACTTACAAACGGCATATATTATTTGAGTATCATGGATGAGAATTCCAGTTACATGAATAAACTTGTCAAAACAAATTGATATTGCTGCGTTGGCGGTTTACTTTCCTGTTTATAATATGTTCTTCTCTGCTCTTGGCTCAAACAGAGGATAGTGCTACCCAGCCCAAAATAGACACAAGTATTGGTTTCTATACCTGGAATTCCATCGATAGCCATCGATTCATTATTGATACCAGCATTAATTTATTTCATCACTATAATCCTCTTGACAAAAGTATTGAGCTTACCCGCGAAGGATATATCCATTTAGGAAACCTTGGCACACCGCATACCAAGTTACTTTTTGATATTGGCAGGGAGGTTGGTTTCGATCTTGGTGTCCACCATTTGGATCGATATGAATGGGTAAATAATGACATCATGTATTACGATATAATAAAACGATTTACGGAAATCAATTATATTTTTGGGCTAAATAATGAAGAGGTTATAGATGTATTTTATACCCAAAATCTTTCTCCAACCTTTAACTTTGGATTTAATTTTAATAAAACCGGCTCGGAGGGCTTCTTTGCCAACCAAGCAACCAATCATACCAATCTTGTTGCCGGGGGCTTGTACCGCTCCTTAAATAAGAAGTATTCGGCAATTGGAAATATAATTATTAGTAATTCGACACTCGATGAAAATGGTGGAGTCAGGATTGATTCATTTCTTTACGATGATACTTATGCTCGACGAAATACAGTACCGGTCAACTTGGCCGGTGCAAGATTTAAATCGAAAAAGAAAGAGGTAAATCTTAAACAATCTTATTATCTCGGTCATCCTTATGAAAAGAAAATCAATGATAGTTTATCTGTCGAAAAATTCTTACCTACCTGGGCACTGACACATACAGTGAGTTACACGAACAGATACCATTTTTATCAGGATTCGCTTGCATATTTGAGTGGGATCTATCCTGATTTTGTAATTGATTCTTTTTCCACCTTTGATTCCCTTCACGTATATCGAATCAAGAATGAGCTTGGTTTCAAGATGTTGGGCGACTGGCGTATCGACGGTACGAAAATCATAAAACGAAAGCATGGTACCGGGATCAAATTCATCCATGAATGGAATCAAATTTTTCCATACAGAGAACTGTTATCTGCCACTGTTGACTCAGTTCAGGTTACTTATTTACTTAGAAAGGATACTATCATTCAAGATCTGAATGTAAAATTTTATTGGCAAAATATTCTCAATAAAAAACATCTCTATTCATACAGATTTGATCTTCAATATGGGATTCTGGGCTATAGCGAGGGAGACTATAGGACTAAATTTCATTTTCGGAAACTCTGGGCTAAGAATGACGACAGAACATATCTTAATATATTGCATGAGCAGTTTGAACCTGCCTATTTACAAAAGTACTTTCTGGGCAATCATTATAAATGGGATAATAATTTTAGTAAAACAACGGTTTTTGAAGCCGAGGTCGGACAAGTATTTGATGATTGGGATATGTTCTTTGATGTATCCGTGAGAAATATAGACCGTTTCGTATATAATGATACCGCCGGAATGCCGGCACAGTTAGATAGTAGTTTGATCTTCTTGCAAGTTCGATTGATGAAAAATTTTGAGTTCAGGGGGATACATTGGGATAACTATATTGTCTATCAACGATCTTCTAATACAAATGTAATTCATCTGCCTCCGATCTGGAGCAAACATAGCCTGTATTATGAAAATTATTTCTTTAAAAAAGTACTTTACATGCAGATGGGATTCGATATTACATATCACATGCCTTATTATGCGAATGCATATGCACCTTCGACAGGCCTATTCTATTTGCAAAATGAACAACTGATAAACAGCTATCCCGTAGTTGACTTCTTTGTTAATTTCAGAGTGAGTAATGTGAGAATATTCTTCCGAACTGATCATCTCGACCAAGGTTTATTTGACAAAGGCTACTTTGAGGTGCCACATTACCCAATGCCGGATTTATCATTCAGGGGTGGTCTAAGTTGGAGATTTGTGGATTAAGCTGACTTTGTAACTAAAAATCAGATCAGGTCTTTCTGTCCTTCTTTCTCGCTGCCGGAAACAGTACATTATTGAGAATTAACCTATAGCCGGGAGAAGTTGGGTGTAGATTCAGGTCGGTTGGCGGGTCACCCACAAAGTGCTGGTAATCTTCCGGGTCGTGACCTCCATAAAAGGTGAAAAAACCATATCCATATTCACTGTGAATGTATCGTGCTTCGTTCGCCGATTTGTTTTCACCTAAAATGATAATGGTTGGTTTAATTACCGGTTTGATGAAGGCAGTTGTTTGTCCCATGAACCCTTTGATTACTCTCTGGTGATTCTGAGTCAACATGGTAGGAACAGGATCCCATTTAGCAGAAAATTCAAACAAAGTGAAAAAGTCAACACTGGGAGAAACACTTCTTGACTTGGTCGCATCAATGTTTGAAAACTCGTATTCATAAGGATTGTTTCTTAAGGTGAAATTCTCAAATGCTATTGAGTTTGAAAAGTCCAGTTTTCCTTGTGCTTGTGGATCAGCCGCGTCCCCATCAAACATATTAGCGCATATATCGACGCCCTGCGCGGCTAACGCAATATCATAACTATCGGTGGCCGAACACATGGCGAACATAAATCCGCCACCGGCAACATAATCCCTGATCTTGGAAGCGACTGCTAATTTCAGCTCAGATACCTTTCCAAAACCATGGCGCCTGGCAATTGCCTCCTGCGATTCAACTTTCCTGATGTACCATGGTGCATTTCTATAACTACCATAAAACTTTCCATACTGCCCGGTAAAATCTTCGTGATGCAAATGAAGCCAATCATATTTCGGAAGAACACCTGAAATGACTTCATCGTCATAAATAATATCATAGGGGATTTCTGCGTAGGTTAAAACCAGGGTAACTGCATCATCCCATGGATCGATAGTCTTTGGAGCATATACCGCGATCTTCGGATGCTTTTCCAATTTCATCACATCCATGTTTACCTCCGGATTAGAAATCTCAGCAAGAATAGCGTTGTATTGTACATCTGCAATGATCTCATAAGAGACACCTCTTATCATACACTCACTCTCAAACGCTTTAAGATGCTTGACAGCAAAACTGCCGCCACGATAATTTAATAGCCAATCTACATCGATATCATGTGAGAGGATCCAGTACGTAATTCCATATGCTTTCAAGTGGTTTATTTGGGCATCATCCATCGGGATCAGGATGTACGATGCTCTTGCAAATGAGCAGATAAAAACTAAGGCTAATATGAGAGATAGTTTCTTCATAAGAAGTAATTAATTAATAACGGTTCTATTATTTATAATATTACGATCTGTCGCAAAACAAGTTACACAAAAATGGCTGAAAACCGTTGGGATATCAAGCTTCTACCAATTCCATGTTTTTGATTATCTCCTGACCAAACTCAGAACACTTGAGAAGAGTAGCCCCTTCCATGAGTCTTTCGAAGTCATAAGTAACCCTTTTATCGCCGATAGAGCGTTCAATACCTTTTGTGATCAATTCTGTAACCTTATTCCACCCCAGATATTCAAATAACATGCCACCTGAGAGGATGACTGAGCTTGGATTAACCTTATCCAAACCGGCATATTTTGGTGCTGTACCATGCGTGGCTTCAAATATGGCCATTCCGGTTATATAATTGATATTTGCTCCGGGAGCAATGCCAATTCCACCTACAGATGCTGCTAGTGCGTCAGAAATATAATCACCATTAAGGTTTAAGGTCGCAACCACATCATATTCTGCAGGACGGGTGAGAATTTGTTGAAGGAAGGCATCGGCAATCACATCCTTGATCAGGATCTTTCCATCAGCTAACGCTTTTTCTTGTGCTTCATTGGCTGCTTCAGCTGTGGATTCGTCTTTGATCCTATCATATTCAGTCCAGGTAAATACTTCATTTCCAAATTCCTCTTCTGCCAGTTCATAGCCCCAATTCTTAAAGGCTCCTTCGGTGAATTTCATGATATTACCTTTATGGACAAATGTAACTGAAGCTCTTTTATGCTTGATTGCATATTCGATAGCGGCTCGTACCAAACGTTTTGTTCCTTCTTCTGAAACGGGTTTAATACCTATTGAGGTGGATTCAGGAAAGCGGATCTTATCAACTCCCATTTCATTTTGCAGGAACTCAATTACCTTCTTCACCTCAGGAGTTCCGCTCATCCACTCAATACCTGCATAAATGTCTTCGGAATTTTCCCGGTAGATAACCATATCAATCAGATCCGGCCTCTTAACAGGTGAAGGTACTCCCTTAAACCATCGCACTGGTCGGAGGCAGACGTACAAATCCAGAATTTGTCTTAAAGCAACATTCAAGGATCGGATCCCTTCACCAATAGGAGTTGTTAAGGGGCCTTTTATGGCAACCAGATG
>JACZTA010000036.1 GCA_022573915.1 Bacteroidota bacterium
CGATTGATTTCCCTAAAGAAGTTTTCCCTGTACCCGGAGGGCCTACGAAACATAGTATAGGTGATTTCATGTCCCCTTTAAGTTTCAATACGGCGAGATACTCAAGGATCCTGGTCTTTACTTTTTCAAGGCCATAATGATCCTTATCCAAAACACGCTTCGAATAGCCCAAGTCAAATTTATCTTTGGTATAGGATTCCCATGGTAAATCAAGTAAAAGCTCCAGGTAGTTCAGGGTGACTGTATAATCGGGAATAGCCGGGTTCATCCTCTGAAGCTTCTCCAATTCTTTATTGAAAGTCTCTTCAACAGTTTCACTCCATTTTTTCTTAGCAGCCTGGTCGCGCAAACGTTTGATCTCATGATCCGGTCCGTCGGCACCTAATTCTTCCTGAATAGTCTTCAGTTGTTGTGTCAGTAAAAACTGCCTTTGTTGTTCATCCAGATCACTATGAACCTTGGCCTGAATCTCATTCTTTAATTGCAGCATTTGAAACTCTTCATTCAAATGTTTTAACACGATCTTGGCTTTCAACTTAAAGGAGTCCATTTCCAGTATCTCCTGTTTGCCTGTCACATCCAGATTCAGATTATTGATGATGAAGTTGATCAGAAATGTAGGAATATTGATCTGCTTGAGGATCATCGTTGCCTCAGTGGGCAGATGAGGTGAAAGCTCGATAATACTGGTGGATACTGCTTTAATATCCTCCATCAATTTTACCGACTCTTTATCTTTTCCCTGATCCTGTTCATCCAGCGGAATGACCTTCGCTTTTATATAGGGTTCCTCTTGTGTGACTTGTTGTAACCTGAACTTCCTGCGTCCCTGAATCACGATCGTAACGTTTGAGCTCTTATCCATCTTGATGACACGCTTGATGAGTGCAACCGTTCCGACCTCATAGATATCCTTCAATCCCGGTTCTTCTACGCCCGCTTCTTTCTGAGCTATCACCCCTATGATCTTATCCTTTTTTTCCGCATCCTTAACCAGTCTGATCGACTTCTCGCGGCCAACGGTGATTGGAATGACCACACCGGGGTAAAGAACAGTATTGCGCAGCGGAAGTATCGGTAATTCCTCAGGGATCTCTTCCTTCCTGATCTTCTCATCTTCCTCTTCCGTATGCATCTGGATCAACTCTACATCATCCTGAAGTAGTTTTGGTTCTAAATAAGTATCAAACATATCTTAGTTATAATTTTTTATCCTGATTAAATTATCGATTGTCGTCAATAAAACGTGAATGTAAGCCACAATATTCTAATTAAGCAACACTAGTTATTAACTGTTTATTCTAACGTTCATTAAGTATCGGTTAGTGACGAGGGTTGTTTCAAGTTCAATGCTTCAATGTTCAAAGTTGAGTGCACTCCGAAAAGTGTAAGAATAGATCATGCCACAAAAATACGAAAACACAAAATTTCACAAATGATTGATATTTAATTATTTATATTTTGTGTTCTTTTGTGATTTAGTGCTTTTGTGGCGAAAAATGACTTTTAGGAGGGGACTCAATGTTCAAAGTCCGAAAAACGATTCCTGTGCGTTTTGGTTAATAATTAAACTAATTTGTTGCACGGTAATTCATTTATTAATCACACATACATCAAAGCCAGTGCCATCCGGGAATCGTTGAGTTATTAAGCAGATATGGCATAGATTTCCTAGTTTTATTATTTAAACGGACTTTCTGTCTGAAGATGAAATGTCTAATCTAACCACAAATACGAAACTGATCAAGAACAAAGCGTACGAGTTGGGTTTCAGCTTTGTAGGAATATCCAAGGCCGGTTTTTTGGAGGAAGAAGCAAAAAACCTCGATCAATGGCTTAATCAGGGTATGCATGGTGAGATGAAATACATGGCTAATCACTACGATATGCGCCTGGATCCAACCAAACTGGTAGAAGGAGCTAAGTCAGTAGTGTCTCTGATGTACAATTACTTCAATGATTTCAAACTAAATGAAGGAAAAGGACCCAAGATATCTAAGTACGCATATGGGACTGATTATCACTATGTTGTAAAGAGTAAACTAAAGGAATTGATCAAACATGTTGAGGATAAGATTGGGAACGTGGCAGGAAGGGCCTTTGTGGATTCAGGACCGGTGCTTGAGAAGGCTTGGGCAGCAAAGAGCGGATTGGGATGGGCCGGTAAAAATGCCAATTTGATCAATAAATCCGCAGGTTCCTTTTACTTTTTATCTGAACTAATACTCGATCTCGAACTGGATTATGACGGGCCCGTAAAGGATCATTGCGGTACCTGCACCAAATGCATCGATGCTTGCCCTACCCAGGCAATCGTCGAACCCTATCGGGTGGATGGCAGTAAATGTATTTCTTATTTTACGATAGAATTAAAAGAAGCGATCCCCAATGAGATGGCCGGAAAATTTGAGGACTGGGCTTTCGGTTGTGATATTTGTCAGGACGTTTGCCCATGGAACCAGTATTCCACAAAACATCAGGAACCTGCATTTGAACTAAGCGAAGAGCTTAAGAAGATGGATTGGGACGAGATAACGGAGGAGGTGTTCGATCGGGTATTCAAAGATTCGGCGCTCAAGAGGACGAAGTTTGAGGGGATGAAGAGGAATCTTCGGTTTATCAAAAAACACGCAAAGAATTAACTGGAACGATTGCTGATGCTCCTGCCTTCGCTAAAGCTTCGGCAGGCAAAGGATTATCGACGATAGATGTTTGATTTGATTTATAAAGGGAGAGCTATTAAGTATCCGAAATCAATTATCGATAATCAAACGTCAGGTATCAGCAATCAAGCAGGCCATTGACTCTAGGCTACAGAGTTATCTTTAGTGAAGTGCTATACCTCCTCCCCTGCGCAAAGAACACGGTCGCCGTGGTAGCATCAAAAGTGGAACCATTGTCGGCATCGGCCATGTAACGCCTATCCAGAAGATTGATACCGTGAAGGCCAATGGCCAACCTGACCTTGTTAATTTTAAATTTATATCCTCCATGAAGATCGAAGACATAATAGTCCGGCATCTGCCAGGATTCCCGGTCGGCATCAGCTCCCGACAAATTAATAGGATCCATATCTGCAAAGTACTTTCCGAAATAAGTAAACTTGCCAAGCAAATAAGCATTCTTTATGAATGCGTATCGCAGGCTGGTGGCAACTTGAAACTGAGCAGCATCTCCAACATGCACGCCTACAGCACTAAAGTAAGTAGTGGTCAGTAAATTCTGATTGTCGTCATATATCCTTACCGAATCACCTGAGGTCCATCTCCAATCGCCAATAGCAGCCAAGCCTTCCCAATCCAACTTACCCTGGAACATTTCATAAGAAAAATCCATCTCCAATCCCTTGTGCAGTGCATCAATACCATTTACATTATATCTGAACGTCTCTCCATCCACGCTGATCGTTGGTGGAAAATCAACCGGTTTGTTGGTCCATTGTGTCAGGTAAGAATTTAAATTAGCGGAAAAATACTTTGCTCTATAACCATAACCCAATTCAAACGCTCGAACTGTTTCATTTTTCACTTCGAAGAAACGTTTATTATTGAAATCAAAAACATTATTAAACCTTGGCGCCTTAGAAATATAGCCCGTATTTATATATATATTATGATGTTTTGTGATATTATAATTAACACCACGTTTCAATGTATAGCCAAAAAACCACTCAAAATCGGTTGTCGCGAAGCGCGCTTCCGGTGAATTAATAGTATAGGGTATGCTGTCGACAATGAGCGTCTCCCCGTATCCAATTTCTTCGCGGTATATCGTGTCTTCTAATACCACATCCTTTTTCCTAAAATAATCGATACGTTGATAACCGCTGTAGGAACCTGCTGCGGTAACGAAAAAACTTAACCTTTTTTTTGAATACTCGTATTGCGCAAACAAACCTGCCCATTTCACGATCCCGTCATTATAATACAGAATCCGATCGCCGACACGCTTCATATAGTAGGAAAGATTAGCAGGGTCTACTGATGCCTGTGGCTGATTCTTATCGCTGTTGTTCATAAAATAGTCTCCACCTACCAAGTCATAGACTTCCCGATAATGTGATCCGACATAACTCCTGACGTCCACGCCTCCAAGAAGTGTCCAATCTTCGGTCAGATCGAAACTTAAAGTTGAGAGCAAGCCAAACCATTTATGATTATTTACAGAACTCAGCAATATCGTACTGGATTTATGCAGAACAGAATCATATAATAAATCAATTGCCCCAGGTGCCCGATTCACATCATATACATTTTGATAGTCGAGTAATCCTACAGGAGTTGTGCCTATCGGAGCGCCATAATCGCGTGTACCCCCTCCCGTACCCAGGGACATGTATACCACATTTGACATGAATAGACGATCCGAAATATTCCATGAATCCTTTAAACTAAAAAGAGGCTTATGATAATAATTCGTTCTTTCCAGAAGGTCTTCCTTTCCCAGAAGCATTGTATCTCCATCTACAATATTATACCGCCTGATCTCTCCCCAAAAAGGATTGAATTTCAAACCATGCTCTTTGATTCCTGCAGTGTCGGCCCCAAGGTCAAAAGCCATTTGTTTATCGAAAACGGCGATCAGGGAAGGATACGGCCGTTGTCCATGCCGTTGAGGTGCTCCACTTACTGTAAAAGTGATGATGTGCTTTTTGAGTTCTTGCTGGATCTTCAGAAAATATGCCCAGGCATCCGTGTAATTTTGGTCAACCCACCCTTCGCCGGTCTTGCGTGCACCTGCAAAGGTTATCCCAAATCCATTCTTAAGCCTGCCTGAATTAAAAGCGATTGAAGACTTGAGGTACATGTCGTTACCAACCGCTTGTTTAAAACTAAGTGATCGCTTGGATTCAATTCCTTTCGTCAGAATATTCATTGTACCTCCGATGGATGCTATCGCCAGTTTGGAAGCACCCAACCCGCGCTGCACCTGGATGATCTTTGTCACATCTGCCAAACCAAACCAATTCGACCAATATACCCAGCCATTTTCCATATCATTGACGGGTATACCATCGACCATCACGGCAATATTGCGTTGGTTGAATCCTCTTATATTGATCCGCGCATCTCCATCGCCACCCCCTTGCTGCGTTGCATATACGCCCGGGGTTGAATTCAAAAGAAGCGGCAGGTCCTGCCCGGCGAGCTCTTCTTCGATTTTTTGAGCAGGATAATTTGTAAAAGCAACAGGTGTCTCCCGATCGTTAGCCATATCTGTCTCGATAATAACTGTGATGAGTTCTTTTGATTTCAATTTGAAGTTTTGGACACGGTTCCTGTCAATAATTTTAAACGTGTCTGATTCTGACTCATACCCTACATAAGAAACCTGGATGGTATAGGTACCGGGTTTTAACAAGAACACATAGTTACCAAATACATCCGCGGTTGTTACATTGGATTCTCCAATCAATAGTATGGCACTAATTACCGGTTCACCGGAAGTAATATCCGTTACGGTTCCTTTGAGGGTGTATTCAGATTTCTCTTGTGCAAAAGCTAAAACAGAACACAATAAAAATATGAAAACCAGTGCCAGTTTTGGTATATGTGGATTGCCTGCGTGCATTCAGGTTGAATATGCGTTATAGCAACGTTCTCTTGTACGTTGTAATTTAAAGGGGGTTACAATAGATGTCGAACTCAGAGCACCAATATCTTTCGTCTTAATTTCTGCCCGTCGCTGAAGGTAATGTTTATAACATACATTCCTCCTTTAAGGTAACCCAGGTTTAGCTGTTTATGATAGACTTTATTGCCGGGTGTACTTTCGTAAACCAACTTACCAAGTTGATCATAAACGGTGATAGCGGTGATGAGTGAATTTGATTGTATCGTGATCTGGTTACCAAAAGCCGGGTTTGGATAGATCAGAACGCTTTGGTTGATATCCGGGTCATCTATGGCTGTGAAGCAATCAGAAGTATGTGAGCCAAGAAATGTCCATACATCCATTGCCAGGGTGTCCCACTCTGCAGTCGGATCAAAGAAGGTTGGATTGGCTGTTATACCACCATCCACACTTGCGGACCTGATCATAGTATGATTCTTGGTCCAACATTCACCGGATCCAGCGCCATGTGGAAATACATCCGTCCAACAACCGGAACTTCCACCAAACGGATCTGCCGGGTCCTCGCCGATCTTTCCAAAAATATCGACAAAACTTCCGTCTAGTTTTTCCAGAGAAATCGCGTCGTCGCCATTGAAATAGCAAACTGTCGAATAACAACTATCGGGATTCATACTCGGTGTGTTGCAATCCAGAATATCGCCCAGAGCGCGTAGTGCCGCGTCAGATGCAGGAGACCAGAAATTAGGACCAGCGACAAAAACAGAATCAGACTGCCCATTAACGACCACCACTACATCCCAAGGTTCGATCATACCGGTCAATGTGATCGAGTCGGTAGCGCCTTTATTTGATATTGACGTTCCATTGATCCATCTTCTAAGTTTATAACCGGATAGATCTATCGTATCGGCTGTTGGATTGTAAATCTCCAGCGCTTTATTGTTTCCGCTGCCCTCAACGTATTCGGAGATGAAGAGATCCGTGCATTGCGCGTTTGCAAAGCCAAGTGTGAGCGTGAGAATGAGAGTGAGGATCCCTATAGGGAGGAGATTGGGATTGGGATTGGGATTGGGATTGGGATTGGGATTGGGATTGGGATTGGGATTGAGTTTGGGATTGGGTTTGAGATTGGGAGCCGTGCGCACATACACGCTCATGCTACGCTTAGTTAGCTGAGATAAAAATTGATTATTTAGTAATAGTGATTTCATACCAGGTTTTTTATTCCCAATATTACCGTATTAACATAATTCTTTTGAAATTAATTTCATCATTCATACGAGCTGAAAGTAAATACATTCCAGAGGGGTAAGCATTCAGGTTGATCTTTACCCGGTTCTTAAATTCTATAACCTTTCCCTCATACAATAAACTCCTGTTTCCAAGCAGATCAACCAACTCCAGCGTTATCGTTTCCTGTCCGGTCTCTCCCAGATCCACAAAAATGAAATCTCCGGTTGGATTTGGATAAACATTTTCGATTATCCGGGTACTTAATTCATTTGGAGTTTTTATCAAGGTCCAACTTCCTTTATACTGAACCTCGCTATATCGCTGATACCATTCCTGGTAGTACCAGTTCGCGATCGTATCATTATGAATTATAACAGTATTCTCATCATTTCTATTATTTGCCGCATTGCTCCAATTATGAGAACCGGTAACAACCTGCGGATCCATAGAAGGAGACTGCCCGTCAATGATGGCATATTTATGGTGCAAACGATACCCCGGATCGAAGATCACTACCTGTGTGTCCAGTACCGGTTTCATCAGGCTGTAAGGATAAGCACTGGCAAAGGAATCCTCAATAATTCCCCAGGCATTCACTCCCCCGCTTACCATATCGAGGATCTTGTTGGCAAGATCAGATCTTGTAAAAACATACATTGCGAAATGAATCTCGTTATCGGCAGTTCCCAGAGCATCCTTGATCTTTTCATTGGTATTATCAGATGGACCGAAATAATTTTGGACCCGTATGCCACCGATAAGATATTCATGCGGGGTATCATCTGTTTTATCCGGGCCAAAATTCCCTGCCCACATTTCTTCAAATTCCATGAGATACCCACGGGCTATACTTTGGTCCTGAAAAATGACAATATTATTTGCCTCGGATAGATTCTGACCGGTGAAGTTGACGGAACCCGTGAGCAGGAAGACGCTGTCAGGATGCCCGTTCACGTCAAAGATGAAGAACTTATGATGCATCAATCCATAGTTAGCTCCGGAAGGGCTTTTCATTTTATTGCCGCCCAGGTTTAAAAGATTATAAGTTGTACTCACTCCATCATCGGTAATAAGGCGTACTGCAACTCCGCGCGTATAGGCGTCGTTGATAGCACTTACCACATTTAGGCTATTAAAATTGTAGAGTGCTATGTCAACAGTATACTTCGCCCTGTCAAGATAGGCTATCAGTGTATCATCAAAAGCACCAAGTAAAACCTCGGGGTAACCGGATGTTGAAACGGTGCTGTCGATCGTCTTATTAAAAAGTATTTTTATGTTTCCCGTTGAAAGTGATTTGGTTGACATGGCATGAATAGGTGAGAAAGAAGTGTCCCCTGCGCTGTCTGTTGTGGTTGCCTTTAAATAATATATTGTCGCCGGTGAAAGTCCGGTTAGATTTACCGAATGAGTCAGGTCCATGTTGTTGTTTACGATCGTATCAATCTCGAAGCCCGTTGTTAATCCATAATAAATGACGGACGTTCCGCTGTCAAGCGTGGTGAAACCAACGGTAAATGATGCGGTATCAATATTAGTCTGGGCGAGGCTCGTTCCAAATCCGGGTCCGATTATTCCAAAGTCGTCCATGTCCCTTGGCTGGATCTGATATTGTCCGGCTGCAAATGGATAGTGCGTGAGGATTCCCCGGATATAAATATCTCCCTGCGGAATTGGGGACCCAACTATGGCCGCGGCCGTGCTCTGCACATACAAACTACCCGTAATAGTATCGTTGTCAATCGTGTACTCGGTTCCACCGCTGAAGCTTCCGGTGCTGTCCTGGAAATGGACGGTGTTAAACTGTACCAGGACATTCTCATACAACGTATCATAGCCTGTGGAAAATGTAACTATGGCAGGTTGCTTAATGATATTCGAATCGATAATTATAAGGCTCGATACATTAATTATCTCCAAAACATTATTCCAAAAAGACAGCTCACCAGTGATCTCGATACTATCCCATCGTTTAATACTATCGGCATAAACATTGTCATAAATAGTAAGCGCAGCTGTTCCATCCTGAATATACCTGTTGAATCCCATTTCAGTTCCGTTTGTAACTACCCCTCTAATGGTGACCGTGGAACCTACTGATTGCGCACGCGCAGTTGCAATAGAAACCTGGGCATTTGCATTATTCAGGAATGCAATCAAACACATTAATAATGTATATCTAAAAAACCTGTGCATAAGAACTGATTTACTATAACAAATATCCGATTAATTGGTAAATCTAACAAACGTTCATTTCAGTTGATCATCACGGATGTATAATGAGCTATTATAGTCAACGAATTTTAGGCTGTTATTCATATAGGTACTATTTTTAGTAAATTAGTATAACCTGGATAAACTTAATCCACTATTTTTCTCTCTTGAGTTTAATTAACTCCCTTAAGTCATTAAGTACGACAAATTTAATTTAATAGATCATCAAGACTTTGCTATTCTTATACAATACATATATTTCGAAGCGAATACTTGCTTTTGCACTCATGTTTCCCTTGTCTTTTCAGGTTTTTTCTCAAATCACTTTTCAGAAATCCACTGCTTTTGCTTCAGGTTCCGGAATGCCGAGGTGTACGTTTCAATCACTAGATGGCGGATATTTTAATATATATACTACCAATACCAGTATGTTAAGCATTAACAGGCTTGATGTACTTGGGGAAACAGAATGGACAAGAACATATTCAACGGGTACAAACTATCAGTTTCAAGATGCTTTACAAGCAAGCGACAGTAATATATTCATAATAGGCGGTGATAGTTCGGGTTATTTTTTAGTCACCAAAATTGATAATAATGGAAATTTATTGTGGTTCAAGAAAATTGGTGGAAGCTTATACGATTTCTCAAGTTCAATAATTGAAAATAATAATAATGGGATCTTAATTACTGGAGTTACACGAAGTTTTGGTGCTGGAGGTGCAGATGTTTACTTGGCTAAAATTGACTTTAGTGGAAACTTGAGTTGGACCAAAACCTATGGTTCAGCAATTGATGAAATTGGTATGGACATTATTAACACATTTGACAACGGCTTTATGATTATGGGAGCCATCATAGATGGGAATGCGGACATATTACTTTTAAGGACCGACTCTGCCGGTTCACTATTATGGTCAAAATCTTATGATAGCGGCGTAGGTGATGCACCGAAAGCCTTAATACAAACAAATGACAGCAACTTCGTAATTATAGGAGATATAGCAGCGAATCCGGCTGCTCTTGTATTGGAAGTTGATAGTTCCGGCAACATTATTAGAAGTAGGAAATATGAACCTGATAATGTATTTTATGTTCGCGACATTATTCAGTCATCCGATGGTGGATTTGCAATTGTAGGATGGTTACGTATTGCAGTTTCTCCACTTGTACGTCCATTTATTATCAAAACTAGTAGAAGTGGAAATTTAGAATGGCTGAAATATTATTTTGTACCGAATACAGCAGGTTTCCAGCAGAAAATTATTCAAACCACAGATTTAGGTTACTTATTAAGTGGCAGATATTGTTGCTTTATAGGAACTTTTCAGCATTTAATAAAAACGGATTCACTTGGTGACACGTTCTGCAACGTAACGGATACTTTTATATCTGATACTGTACAAAATCTAACTATTAAAACACTTAGTTTAACAAGTTCAACAGGCGGAATAGTATTTAATGATTCATTGCTATTAGTCAGTTCTCCGCCTATAGATTCTTTTATTTGTTTTAATTGTACAATTCCGAAAAATATAATATCAGACACGCTGGTATGTGCGGGAGATTCACTGAGCTTTAATCTTGAACCTGGTTCAGATTATGAATGGCATCCTGGAATATATTTGAGCGATTCAACTATACAAGGTCCTGACATCGTACCTTATTCCACTTTGGATTATACCTTAAGTTATATAGATACTAATAGTTGCTTAATAACAGATTCATTTACCATTTCCGTTTTCAATCCTCCTTCAATCGACACTATTTACGGCACCACCTATGTCTGCCCCCAGGATACCAATATCAATTATTGGGTGCAAGACTCGGTAGGATCGTCTTTTAATTGGGTGATCAATGGCGGTATTATTAGTACCGGACAAGGTATTGACAGTATTACCGCCAACTGGGATTCAAGCAGTACCGGATATGTCGCTGTCATTGAAATCACACCCGATGGATGCGTAGGTGATACGGTCTTTTTTCCTGTCAATATCAACGTTGTATGGACACCCATTGCACCTGTAGGTACCGATTCATTATGCTATGCTCCTATAGATAGCTTCACTTATACTACCTCATATACTTTTGGAGCGAACTATTACTGGCAGTTACAAGGGGGTAAAATTCTAAGCGGTGACAGCACTCCTATAGTTGTTATCCAATGGGATACAGTTGGGACATATCCTCTCTCATATATAGAGGAGAACATAACTATTGATACCATTTGTTATAATTCTTCAGATACGTTATGGATTACAGTTTTACCGCTTCCCATTAAGAAGACCATAAGCGGAGACATGCAGGTTTGTGATTTTGATACAGGAATGATTTATGGTGTAAATAACACGAGCGGGTCAACCTATACATGGAATGTTCAAGGGGGTGCTGTCTTGTCCGGAAATGGTACAAACTCTGTTACAGTTGATTGGAATAGTACCGGTACTTATGTATTGTCCGTTGTGGAAATAAATAAATTCGGATGTATAGGAGATACAATGGATACATTGGTTTCCGTATTCAAGCATCCTGCTCCATTAGGGATTTTCGGAGATAGCATTGTGTGTGCTTCTGATTCGTCCAACATCAAATATTGGGTGAATGGATCCGGCGGATCTACCTATAATTGGATTCTAAGTAATGGCACGATCGATTCAGGACAGGGATCAGATACTGTCAATATCACCTGGCTCCTGGGTAATTTTGGAACTATAAAGTTGGTCGAACTCTCGCAAGATTCGTGTCTGAGCGATACTTTATCCTTAAGTATTGTACTCGATAATCCAATGATCAATATAGTGGTTGTGTCTGATAAATATGTTGATGATAAGAATATATTGATCAAATGGTCGATAGATAATGGCATACATTTTAATGGGCAATACAATATCTATCGAAGGGCGAGGCATGTGGATTCTGGTTTTATTTTTCTCACAGCAACTTTAAACAATTCCTATGTAGATAAAGGCCTCTCTACTTCATCTTATAGTTACGAGTATAAAGTTATTGGTATCAACAGCTGTGGAGACACGGTCGGCAATGCCTTTCATAATTCCATTTTATTAAATGGGACAACAGATGAAAAAGCAAAAGAAGTAAGCCTAGTTTGGAATAATTATCTCAATTGGCCACTTGGAGTTGACCGTTACGAAGTATGGCGTAAGTTGGATAATGAAACGAATTTTTCTTTATTTCCATTTACTGGTTTGGATACAGTAAAGCTTTATTCAAACGGAGGTGATGGATACTATCATTGTTACCGGATAAAGGCCTATGAGTCAGGTGATACTGCAACTTCCTGGTCCAATGAAATCTGTCTTGATTTTAAACATGCATTGAATATACCTAATGCATTTTCACCAAATCAAGACGGCGTTAACGATACATGGGTTATTGAAAACCTCGAATTACAGGGTGAAAATACCTTGGAAATATACAATAGGTGGGGTAATCAAATTTATCAAACGAAGAACTATGATAATAGCTTTGATGGAAACCGCCAAAATATCGATCCCTATGCACAAGAACTACCTGATGGTAACTATTATTATATTCTCAAGGTATCTGAACGATTTGGTTATGTAATAAACACTTATAGAGGTTCGGTTTTGATTTTGAGATAAGAGCTGCTAAAAAAACTCATCTAAAAATCTTTTAGTTTTTTCACTTCTTTTTTAATTTTTCAAAAATTTAATCCACTATTTATTAACAAAATTGCCAGCAGCCGTTTATTTGAACAATTGACTTATCGTCTTCATAGACAAAAACATTTTTCCGCTATCGGGCAGAACAATAAAACCATATTTCTTGTAAAACTTTTCTTCTTTCTCATCCAAAGGGTCAACAATAACAGCAAGAGAAGCAATACTTTTGGATATCTCAAAGCTTCTCTTTAATGCATCAATTAATAACAACTTTCCTAATCCTTGTCCTTGATAATTATTGTCTACAGCCAACCTTCCAAGAAGAGTTGCAGGTACGGAGGAATATGACTGTGGTAGCTTTTTCTTAATATTTCCGGGAACTATATTTAACGGGATAGTGCTGCTTGAAAGAGTATAATAACCCTGTATTAATTTTTTTTCATCACCGATTAAAACAAAACAAGCTGAAAGTTTTCTCTTAACATCCTGCTTCGCCTGACGATGTAAATAAATATCAAGCATCTCCTTGCCACACGAAAACTCCAGCTTCCGGTGATAGGACTTAAGACTTTCAATCACTAAACTCATTTAACAAGTAACTTCTTATGCAGTCTCATTGCTGCAATTAATCTTTTGTTAGGTAGTTTAGCTTTTGAAATTGCCTTAAAAAAAATCTCGCTGTCTCTTTTAGAAGCTAATATTGTTTCTCTCTCTTTGAATATTTTTCTCGCCTTTTTATCAACTGTTGAAATGATGAAGTGAGTGAGACTTCGATATCCTCCAATAGCAGCAGCTCGTTCAAATAAAAGTTTTTGCTCTTTTGACAATCTAGTATCAAACCTGGTTTTTTTGCTTTTAATCGTCTTTGTTGCCATAATAAATAGTTTTTATAAATGTACGTAATTTATACGTACATTAACTATATAGTACGGATTAAATCCGCAAAGGTTTTATAAATTGAATTTTGAGTCCACTCAGAAAAGTGCAAGAATAGATCATGCCACAAAAACACGAAAACACAAAATTTCACAAATGATTGATATTTAATTATTTATATTTTTTGTTCTTTTGTGATTTAGTGCTTTTGTGGCCAAAAATGACTTTTAGGAGGGGACTCAATTTTGAATCTTAAATAAAAAGATTTCAAGTAATTGAAAACTTACTCAGACTCCCTTGCTTTCTATTGAAAGACAATTAATTCCACGCTTGTTAGGTACATTATCTTAATTGGATCATGACTCAGGTAAATACGTATCCGTTAAGTTTTTGATAGTTTTGTTGTCAATCCTCTGATCAATGGCCAAGATCCTCATCATTCGCTTTAGTTCCATCGGCGATATCATACTGACGACACCTGTCATGAGATGTTTAAAAGCACAAGTCCCTGATTCTGAAATACACTTCCTTACAAAGGAAGAAAATAGATCACTTGTTGAGAATAACCCCCATATAGACAAGGTTCATTGTCTGAAAGACGATCTCAACGCTGTGATCACCGATCTCAAGCAGGAGAATTTTGACGATGTCGTTGATCTGCATCATAATATTCGAAGTTCCGTAGTTAAAAGAAAGCTCGGGGTGCGAAGCCATTCCTTCAGAAAGCTGAATGCAGCTAAGTGGCTATTGGTAAATTTTAAGATAGACTATCTGCCCACTGTTCATATTGTGGATCGTTATATGCAGACAATCAGTCACTTAGGCGTGTTTAACGATGGTAAAGGTTTAGATTATTTTATTCCCGAATCAGAACAATTTCCCTTGAGGGAGCTGCCTCAGGAGCACCAGAATGGTTTCATTGCGTTCGGGATTGGGGGGAAGTTCTTCACGAAAAGACTTCCAAATGCCAAGATCATTACGATATGTAATGCGATCAATAAACCTATAATCCTGCTCGGAGGGAAAGAAGACAAAGTAAATGCCTCTATTATAAAGGAAGACGTGGGAGAAATGGTGTTCGATTGTTGTGGAAAAACCACGATCAATCAAACTGCTTCCCTGGTGAAAAACGCGGATATCGTGATCAGTCACGATACGGCCGTCATGCATATGACAGCAGCTTTTAATAAGGAATTAATTTCCGTGTGGGGCAATACCATCCCAAAGTTTGGAATGTACCCATACTTCAATGAAGAAAATAAAAGCAAGAGTCATATAATTGAAATACAGGATCTTCCCTGCAAGCCCTGTTCAAAATTGGGACACTCTAAATGCCCGAAAAAGCATTTTTACTGTATGGAATTGATAGATGAAGGTGAAATTGCAGATATTGCTACAAATCCACAGGAATGATGTTAGTAAAGAATTTGGTGCAAAAGTTGCACTCTACTGACAGAATTCATACATTTGCCACCATAAACACTGTTATAGCGCTATGTATAAACTATTGAGTAAAAGAGTTAGAAGAGTTTTTGGGATCATTTTGATCTTAACTGCGGTAACTTTTGTTGTTTCTTCCTGCGCTGTTCAAACCTCGTGCGGCAAAACCAAAAAGCAAGTCAAGCACGCACACAAGAAGTGGATGTAATTCTCATCCTTCGTTTTTTCCCTATTAAAATGTTAAAATGAATTGGTCAGGGCTGAAACTTTGCCCGGATTTCAACGTATACTAGAGTAGCAACACCTCTCCTCTTAAATCCTTGTTATGTATAAATCAATGAACGGAAGACTGTCCAGAATATTTATTGCCATTATATTACTGGCTTCGGTGGCGCTATTTACGGTAAGTTGCAGCATCAAAACTACCTGCGGATATTCGAAGAAGGAAATGAAACATAAGCATAAAACAAACTGGTATTAGTTTTCATCCAATTCTTTCTCTGCCAGATAACGATCAGCATCCAATGCGGCCATACAACCGGTTCCCGCAGCCGTGACGGCTTGTCGGTATACCTTGTCCTGTGCATCTCCTCCTGCAAATACGCCGGCGACATTGGTGTGTGAACTTCCGGGTTTGGTGATAATATAACCCGCATCGTCCATATCAAGATAATCTTTGAATATCTCCGTATTTGGGTTGTGGCCAATTGCCACGAAAAATCCTTTTACATCCAATACGGTTTTTTTGTTTGTCTTATTATTTAAGATCCTAACACCTTCTACCATCTCTTCACCCAGGATTTCATCTGTTTCACTATTCCAGTGGATCTCTATATTCTTACTTTTAAACACCCTGTCCTGCATCACCTTAGAAGCTCTCATCTCATCGCGCCGTACTATCAAATGAATCTTAGGGCTCAATTTTGACAGGTATAAGGACTCCTCAGCGGCCGTATCTCCTCCACCGATTACTGCCAGTGGTTGCCCTTTAAAGAAAAAACCATCACAAACTGCACAGGCCGATACGCCATGCCCGTTCAATCGTGTTTCCGATTCAATTCCCAACCATTTCGCTGAAGCACCGGTACTGATGATCACTGCCCCTGCGATGATAGTATTCTTCCCATCAATCTCAACCTTTAACTCCGGCCCGGAAAAATCAACACTGGTAGCAAACCCTGCTCTTATATCCGTACCCATCCTTGCTGCTTGTTTGCGAAAGTCGTCCATCATCATCGGCCCTTGCACTCCGTCCGGGTAACCCGGGTAGTTCTCTACATCCGTGGTAATCATCAATTGCCCACCGGGTTCTATTCCTTCATACAGCACAGGCGCGAGATTCGCCCTTGCAGCGTACACCGCGGCAGTAAATCCGGCAGGTCCGGATCCAAGGATCAGACAATTAACTCTTTCTATTCCGTTTTCCATTTTTTCTTTGACTTGTATTTAAGTAATTGCTTAAACTCAAACCATTCCTCAAAAGTTCACAATAAATTTGAGCAAAGATATAGAATCAGTTATTTATTTTGGAATGATCAGAGTATCATAGGATGCCGCATATCCCCCCCATATTCCTAATCCGCCTTTAACATTGGAACTAATGGTAATTGGCGTACTGAAAGGATTACCGGTGGAATTTGCAGAATACTCCCAGGTTTGCCAAAAAGTAAAATGTTTTTCGTCCATACCACACCATTTCATAATGACCGTATCACCTCTTAGAAACCACCCGTAATCCTCCACACTATAAACTTCGCTTCTGCTATAACCCCGATCCAGGGGAAAGTCAAAGCTTTTACCATTAATAAAATGATCATCAAACACAGAGTAGAATCCGGGATAAAACGGCTCTTCATTTCGTTTTGTAAAATAACGGGCATAATCGCCGGCGCTATCCGGATCGGTATAGTGCACCATCAGATATGCCAAACTATCTTTACTTGCATTTGGATGTGGCGAATAAAACAAGCTGTCAATCATAGGCATGCCCGGGATTTTTGTCACAGCCTCCAAAGTATCCGTATCCGTTTCGATAGTCAGTGTATAGGTTGTTTCCAGTTTCCCGAAAATCACAGGATTCAGAGTAGTGTATACACAAAAGTTAATGCTTGTTTGAATAGCCGCACCCAAAAATTGAGTAAGAATAGGTATCAAGGAAGTATCCAGATTATCCAGACAGTATTCAGTTAGTGTTATTGTATTTGTTCCATCGCTCACACGAACGATGGCATCATGCACAAATAAATTCTCATAATCCTTCAGGCTAAGCGGTTCAAAATAACCTTTGTTCGTTGTCAGGATCACATAAGGCGGCGTGCCTTGTTCTATATGTCCTTCCACAGCTATTTTCTCAGTAGGTAAAGGAATCGTGACCGTAATCTCCTTTTCACAGGCAGTAAACATCATGGCCAAAGCGATTAACAACGTTATGATATTTCCTCTGTCCATCTTTTAGAAATTGAAATTATATGTAATACTTGGGATAATTGGAAATAATGAAACTTGCTTGGCCTTCACCTGAAGATCTCCGGACAGGATATCGCCTTCAACATCGAAATAAACAAAATATGGATTATGTCGATTGTATACATTATAGACTGAAAACACCCAGCTGGATTTCCATCGTCTCTTAGTTTTAGGTTTGTAGGTTGCAGAAATATCACCCCTGTGATATGGAACCAAACGATATGAGTTCCGGTCGATGTACTCGGAGGTGAGATTCCCTTCAATAAAGTACACTCCTATGGGTACAGTAAAAGCGATTCCTGTTCCATAAATCCACGTGGAAGATACGGTCCATTTATCATTTAGCTTATACATTGCTACAATTGAAAAATCGTGTGTCCTGTCATATCGATATGGATACGCCTTGCCGTCATTCAAATCTTCAAACTGTCTCATGGTCCTTGATAAGGTGTATCCGATCCAACCGTTAAGTTTTCCGCGTCTCCTTTTAAAAAACACTTCCATACCATACGACCAACCTTTCCCAAATACAAATTCTTTTTCTATATCGGTGCTAAGATCAGGTACATAGCCATCTCTGAATTCAAGTTGATTTTGAAGATCCTTATAATAAAACTCGAGTGAGCTCTCGTAGGTATTTTTTCTAAAATTCCTAAAATATCCAATGGCGTATTGTGTACCGATTTGTGGCTTAACATTCTTAGAGGAACCAACCCATAGATCAGTTGGAAGAGTTGTTCCGGCATTCGAAACCATATGCACATATTGGTTGCTCACAGTGTAGGACGCCTTAACAGAAGAAAACTTATCAATCTTGTACCGTAAAGATAACCTGGGCTCCAGTCCGGTATAATCAACCACATTCTCTCCTAACTTATATACCACGGAGTCGTTCACCTTACCCTGGAAGTCATAAAGATATTCCGTAAACGGGCCTACCTGCGAGAAGTATGATAAACGCAAACCTGCATTGATCTTTAGTTTTGGTGTGACATCAAAATCATCCAATACATAAACCGCTGCCTCATGAGCGAATCTTTTTAAATCCTCTTCCTGATTGAATATGACGTCATTTGAACTACCTGAAACATTATCGGGAATGAAGGTGTGGAAAATATAGTTGGTACCAAACTTTATGCTGTGCCTGACGCTCGGGTAATAATCTAAATCGATTTTAACATTAAAATCCTTTATGCCCGAAAATAATTTAAATTCAAAATCCTCTTGCTCCACGCCAATCTCAAAATTATAAGAATTGTATATCAAAGAGGTGTTCATAAACAGCTTGTCATTAAACAAGTGATTCCACCTGAAAGTCGTGGTCGCATTACCCCAAGGTATATCGAACGAAAAAACTTCTCCTCTGTAGCTAAAGACATCCCGCCCAAAATAACCACTGAGATAAATTCTGTCCTTTCCGAAAACCTGTAATTAACCTTTGCATTTACGTCATAGAAATAATAACCGGAGCCCGAGAAAGCAGAGTTCCTTGTGAAAGGTTTGAGAAGCACATCAATATATGTTCGTCTTCCGGAAACGATAAATGAACTTTTATTTTTTTTGATAGGGCCTTGCAGCGTCAAACGGGAAGCAACGGTCCCTATCCCTCCATCAGCCTGAAATTTCTTATCATTGCCATCTTTCATCGAAATGTCCACTACTGATGAGAGCCTGCCGCCATAGTTTGCGGGCATACCTCCTTTAATTAAGATGGTATTATTGATCGCATCAGCATTAAATACAGAAAAGAACCCAAACAGGTGTCCGGTGTTATAAACCACAGCTTCATCCAGTAAAATAAGATTCTGATCAGGCCCTCCTCCCCTTACATAAAATCCGGAGTTGCCCTCTCCTGCCGATTGGACCCCCGG
>JACZTA010000258.1 GCA_022573915.1 Bacteroidota bacterium
CTACCTCCAACTTTTCATCCAAAAGATATTTAAGCACTGTATTAAATTTGGACTTATCCTTAAGATGGATCAGGCATTCCTGTTGATCAATTGTTTTTATCTCAAAGAGATCTGTTCCATTTTCAGGGAATGACCCGGTAAAACCGATCCTGAAAAGATCATTTTTAAACTTTTGTTTGACATCCGCAACTTTTCCTTCCAATATTTTTTTACCATTATTGATAAGTAAGATATTATCGCATATCTCTTCAACCTGCTCCATCCGGTGTGTAGAAAATATGATCGTTGCACCTTTGTTATTTAACGACTTGATCTCATCTTTCATCAGATTAGTATTGATCGGGTCTAATCCTGAAAAAGGTTCATCCAGAATCAGAAGTTTTGGTTCATGAATAATTGATGCAATGAACTGGGCTTTTTGTTGCATTCCCTTCGACAACTCCGTTACGTTCTTTTTAGCCCAATCTGCCAGCCCAAATTTATCCAGCCAATAATTAACTTTCTCTTTTGCATCTGCTTTTGACAATCCTCTTATTCTTGCCAAATAAACGAGATGATCCAATACCTTCATTTTTTTGTACAACCCACGCTCTTCAGGCATATATCCGATCATCTTCGAATGGGACGGTTTGAGTTTCTCGTTCATGAAGATAACCTCACCTGAATCTGCGGCAAGGATCTGCGTGATAATTCGAATTAAAGTGGTTTTTCCTGCACCATTGGGACCCAGTAATCCAAAAATAGATCCTTCAGGTATTGAGAAGGACAAACTATCTACAGCAATGTGATTCACATACTTCTTTACAACATCTTTAAGAACTATTATTCCCATTTGATTTATTCTGAAAACAAGAAGTGGTACTCTTAAATTACTCTAAACTAATGAAAGTAATCTTTCATCTTCTCAAAGAAACTCTTATCGTCTTTGGTAGGATCCGGTTTAAAATTAGGCGAATCCTTTAGTTTTTTGAGTATGGCTTTCTCCTCAGCAGACAGCTTCTTTGGAGTCCAGACATTGACATTAATAAGGAAATCACCTTTTCCATAGGAATCAAGTCCGGGTATTCCTTTTCCCTTTAGCCTGAATATTTTTCCTCCCTGCGTTCCTGCAGGTATATTGATTTTCACTTTTCCATTTAATGTAGGAACCTCGACCGATGCTCCCATAGCGGCTTCAACGAAATTGACATATAGATCATAGATCAGATTGTCACCATCTCGCGTAATCTCAGGATGTGGCCTCTCTTCGATCATAATGATCAAATCCCCCGGGGGACCACCCTGGCTTCCGGCATTTCCTGCACCTGTAATTGACAATTGCATACCCTCCATCACACCGGCAGGTACTTTGATGTTGATTGATTCTTCGCCATATCGCTTTCCTTCACCACCACATTCAGGGCATTTGGTAGTGATCACGTTTCCGGAACCGCGGCATGAGGGACAAGTTGCAGTAGTTTGCATCTGTCCCAATATGGTATTGGAAACTTGTCGGATATAACCGGATCCGGCGCAGGTTGGGCAATTTTGAAAAGCCGTACCTTCTTTAGCACCTGTACCCCGGCACCCATCACAGGAAATATGCTTTTTGACTTTTATCTTCTTTTCAATTCCCTCAGCGATCTCGTTTAAACTTAGTTTAAGTCTAATCCGGAGGTTAGAACCGGGAATGCCGACCCTCTGCCCTCCTCTGGATCTGCCTCTGCGCTGTCCAAAAATGTTCTCAAACGGATCGAATCCTTCAAATATATCACCGAACTGGGAAAATATATCCTCCATGGACATCCCGCCACCGCCACCAAACCCTCTCATGCCATTATGTCCAAACTGATCGTACTTGGATCGCTTCTCATTGTTGTTGAGTACTTCATACGCTTCTGAAGCTTCCTTAAATTTTTCCTCCGCTTGTGCGTCACCCGGATTTTTATCGGGATGGTACTTCAGCGCAAGTTTCCTGTAGGCTTTCTTTATGTTTTCAGCCGACTCGCCTTTTGCTATGCCCAGAATTTCGTAATAATCCCGTTTTGCCATTAATTAATTTATTGAATCAGTTTATATAAACTATTCGTTTACAACGACTTTTGCATGTCTGATAATAGTATCATTCAGGTAATAACCTTTCTCTACCTCGTCAAATACCTTGTTTTTCAATTTCTTATCCTTTGCAGGTACGTTGGAGATAGCTTCATGCAAATCGGAATTGAAATCCTCTCCTATGCTGACCATTTCCTTTAATCCTTTGGATTCGAGAGTTTCCTTGAACTTCTTATAAATAACTTCCATACCCTCTTTTGCAGTCTCGAACGAGTTTGAAGACTCCAGTGCCTTAAAGGCTCTATCAAAATCATCCATAACAGGAAGTATCGCCATCATGAGATCCTTGTCTGCAATCTGGATCAGTTCTATTCTTTCTCGTGCAGTAACCCGCTTAAAGTTCTCAAACTCAGCCAGGAGCCGAATATATTTATCATTCGTCTCTTCCACTTGCTGTTTAAGTTGTTTCAATTTGTTCTTATCGGTTGATTTAGCTTTAGTTTTCTTTTCTGTGCTCATTTTTAAAAGCAATTTTCAAATTAAATTTACATTTAGTTGAAGATTTAGAGTTGAGTTCAATAAACTCAAAATCCTAGCAGGATCGAGCTCAATTTTCTTGCCAGAGCTCAAGTTGAGACAAAATGTCAGATGAATACAAGATGATGGGAATTTCTGTTATCTATTCTTCGTTTGCTTCAACAAGAATCCGTCCACTTCAAGCACAGACAGATTGGTATAGAGCACCTTACCATCGGGCCCGACGAGAATGGATCTGGGAATACTGTGAATATTATATTTTACGGCTCCTGCACCATCCCATCCTTTAAGATCACTGGTGTGGTTCTTCCACTTCAAATTATCCTGTTTGATCGCTGCCACCCATTTTGACTTCGACCGATCAAGAGAATAACTATAAATAGTGAATCCCTTCGAGTTCTTGAATTCCATATCCTTGAATTTATCATACAAAGTAACAAGCTGCGGATTTTGCATGCGGCAAGGTCTGCACCAGGATGCCCAAAAGTCAATTAAGACATATTTTCCTATTAGTGAAGAAAGTGCTATTTCCTCGCCTTCCGGATTCAAGAAATTAAGTTCAGGCGCTTTCTCGCCTTTTTTTACAATGTCGACAGGGTTATGAAGCTTCGAAGCAATGAAAAATCCTGCTAAGAGAATAAATATGCCCACAAAAAGATGATTCGCTGTTAATTTCACTATCGATGTTATTTGAGAGGTTAGTTTAATAATTCACTGATTTTAGCCTCCAAAGCCGGCCCTCTAAGATTTGTAGCAATTATTGTGCCTTCCTTATCCAGTAAAAACGAGGCTGGAATTGATCCTACACTGTATAAGACAGCAGCAGAATTACCCCACCCTTTTAGGTCGCTTACATGTGTATCCCATGTGAGCCCGTCATCAGATATTGCTTTCTGCCAAGCTGCCTTCTTACTATCCAAAGATACGCTGTAAATTGTAAAACCTTTGTCTTTGTACTTATTATAAACATTAACCAGGTTAGGATTTTCTGCTCTGCAAGGCCTGCACCATGCTGCCCAAAAATCGAGTAACACATAATTACCCCTAAGAGATGTCAGCTCTATTATATTTCCATTTGGGTCGCTCATTATAATATTAGCGGCTTCTGTTCCAATCTCAGGTTTGTTTTGTTCTGCTTGTAACCTTTGTCTGTGATACGCGACAAGTTCGGTTATCTGTGAATCAAATTGAGCAACCAGATCAGAACCTGGAAATCGTTGCCTGAATACCGGAATCAACGACTCAAGATAGTCCATATCGTTTGCCGTGCTGGAATAGCTTCCCGCCAAAACGTTTGCTGCAAACAATCCTACCAACGTAGTACTGGAATCAATATAAGTAGTCATGATTACCTTTTGTCTGCCAACAAGTAACAGTATACTTCTTTGAATCTCTGCTTTCACCGTTGAATTTGCAGGTTGCCCGGATTTTATTTGCAGTGCTTTCAACTGCTGCCCTGTTTTGGTTACTTGTGCTACAAGATCTTGCAATAAAAGTGTTTCGCTGGAGCCCTCAACTATCAGAGTGCTCGGATCATTCACATCATACTCAATCTCGATCTTTCTATTATCCAATACCAATAACAGGTTTGTATTGTTACTGAATAATAATCTGTAAAATCCTTTTTCACTAACCGAACCTTCGAGTTTGAAAGCCCCATTGCTTTCAACTTCAGCGGTATCAATATCGATATACGCCTTCGAAGTAATCTCTTGTAAGATCACATTAGTGGTCGGTGCATTCATCACATTACCATTTATAACAAAACTATCTCCGCGTGATGCTCCTCCGGTTGCTTCTGTTTTGCCACCGCAAGAAGAGATTAACACTGCAGCTAATACTATTAATATCATGGGTAATGACCTCATTGTCCTGACTGTCCCTTTTACTTCCTCTAAACTCATAAGTTCTTGTTTTGATTTGATTTATGCAAAAATATTAAATTTTATAACACCTTAGTTGCTTTTTAACATCTTCAGAATAAGTTTATTGACGATCTTTGGATCTGATTTATTGCCCGAAAGCTTCATTACCTGTCCCACAAAAAACCCAAGTAGCCCTTCTTTTCCCTTTTTATATTCCTCCACTTTATCCGGAAATTCAGCAAGTACCTTTTCTACGAGTTTTTGTATTTCATCAACATCACCTTCTTTTCCTTCTCTCCATGCTTGAATAGATTTATCAATAAGTTCTTGTTCTTCTTTTGTTAGTGTTTCTTTATTCATCTTTGTTATGTGTGTTGTTTTTATTCCAATTTTCCAAAACTTTTAATAATTTATTCTTGGCGTATTTTTCATCATCATTCCAATCTAAATCGCTATAAATTGTATATTTTAACGGCTCTATATTATCGTGGTAATCCAACAGATAGACTGCACTTCCTTTTCCTCCTTGTTCTTTCACAACATCCATATCTCCTTGCCATTTTCCACCCGTATCTTTCCATGCAACCAATCTTCTACTTCTTTTTTGAGCAATCTTCTCAATAGT
>JACZTA010000037.1 GCA_022573915.1 Bacteroidota bacterium
ATAAGGTATTATTAAAAACCGTTGATGCAGGCAATACTTGGTTTTTGGACAGTATCACTTCAAATATTAGTTTTAGTTTTGGCGCAATTTTTTTCCCAAGTGATAGTGTTGGATATATATCAGGAACCCCCGGCATGCTAAAAACTTCGGATGCCGGAAATAGTTGGGATTCTATATCTAATCTTGGTGGTGCATCACTATTCTTTTTAGATGATAGTTTGGGATATCTTGTTGGGCCTGGCAGCTCAATACATACAATATTTGGGTACAAAAAAACTCACGGCTGCAGAACTGGCGGTAGCTTTTTACAGTCTGGGCATAAGTACAAATATATCTGCCACTAGAGACAGAATCTATATATCGATGGACGGATTGGATGAATCTTTTTCAGCCGGGGTGTCTGTATTTGAACACTACCTGAAAAATTTACAACCAGATGAAGATGCGCTAAAGAATATGATTGATGGTATTCTGAAAAGCCGCGAGGACGCGAAATTAAGTAAAGGCAACATATTGCGACGTGGGATGCTTAATTATGCAAAGTACGGGACGGAATCACCACTAAGAAATATAATGTCAGAGGAGGAACTGCACGCGGTGACGACCGAGAAACTCATGGAGAATATCAAAAGGATGATGCAGTATAAACATAGGATTTTTTATTATGGAAAAACTGATCCATTGGAGGTCTTAAAAGTATTAAATGAGCATCATAAAATTTCGAAGAAAGGTGTATTAGCGTATCCTTTGCCTGTCACTTATACCCAGTTGGAGATGAAGCAGGATCAAGTTTATTTTGTTAACTATGATATGGTTCAGGCAGAATTTATGATGGTGGCTAAGGATAAATTGTATGATCCAACGTTAGCTGCACAAACGCAGCTATTCAATGCTTATTTTGGAAGTGGGCTCTCCTCGATTGTTTTCCAGGAGATCCGTGAATCCAAAGGATTGGCATATTCTTCCTGGAGCCGTTATTCTACCCCCAGAACAGTTGATGAGTCGCATTATATAACTTCTTATATCGGAACGCAAGCAGATAAGTTGCCGGACGCTGTAAATGCTATTAAGGAATTGATGGATAACATGCCGGTGGCTCCAATGCAGTATGATGCAGCAAAGGAATCAGTGATGAAAAAGATCGCTAGTCAACGTACTACCAAATCGGCGATTTTTTGGAGTTACGAAAATGCGAAAAGGCATAATATGGATTATGATATAAGGCAGGATATTTATGAAGCGATGCGGACCACCGAAATCACAGATTTGATAAAATTTCATGAGAGTCATATCCAGGGAAGGAATTATACATTTCTTGTGATCGGCAGCAGGGATAAGGTGGATATGGACTTCCTGAAGTCACTTGGCGAGTTCAAGGAGCTTACATTAGAGGATGTTTTTAATTATTGATTGAACTTTTAGGAGTAATTATCTTGTTAGGGAAGTAGTATGAACAGGAAAACAGTAGTGATGGGAGCTTCTCCCAATCCTTATAGAATTTCAAATCTAGTAGTTCACCGCTTGCTGCGCAACGAAATTGAAGTTGTAGCTGTAGGTAATAAGGAAGGTGATATTGGTACAGAGTCGATAATCAAAGGCACACCAACGATCGAAGATGTGCATACTGTCACGCTCTATCTTTCAGCAAAAAACCAAGAGCAGTATTACGATTATATACTAAACCTGAATCCTAAAAGGATAATATTCAATCCCGGTGCAGAAAATCCGGAGTTGGAGAAACTAGCTAACGAAAAGAATATCGAAACACTCGAAGCATGTTCTCTGGTAATGCTTTCGGCCGGAAATTATTAGCTGAGTGACAAACAGATTTCGTTTATGAAGTGGCAATTGATAATGTTATACGTAGTTGGAATACTTATCGTAACCTCGGTAGTATTGTTGGTAAGGTATATCCTCATGACTTACGTGTTTAACGAGGAGGATAAAAAGGAAAATGGTCAGTCAAAGATTACGAAGGATCAGGATGTTTTTTCTCAAAAAGCAGACCCCGACGACCAGGATAGCTTAAATTAATCCGAGCCTAGAAGTAGGTAGCAAAACCCATTTGTATACCTGCATTTCTTACAGCAGGGTTTCCCAGATTATCTATAATAAACTGATACGTGTAATTAAACCTGAATACGGTATTGGCTGCATCAGGCCTTATAGAGAGACCACCCGTGATGGAGTTAATCTCATCCCTGATGGCTGTCTGGGTTGACTTAAATGTACCGAGATTAAAATCCACTCGCTCTACGCGTAGATCCAGATTAATTGATGGTATTGTTGTGTAAGGTGTTAACGCGCTTAATATCGAACCTTCTTTTTCTTCAAATAAGGTATAGGAAACTTCAATAAATCCACCGTATTGCTGCTCACCGTAAATCTCTACAAGGTTGGACGGCACGTCAATCATCAAATAGGTTACTTCACCCTTCAACTGAATCTTTTTTGACTCGGTAGTAAAATCAATTGCAGTGAGATGCATGCTTCGTGGATCTTCTACCTTTGCTCCCTCAATTCTATAGGTATTATAAATACCCCCATAATATGACACTCCCACTTCCGTAGATTTGCGATTGCTTAGTGAGAATTTAACATTCATCATAGGGACACCATTGTTATCTTCCTCGAACATTTCCTCAGATTTTCCCTGCTGTAAAAAAGTCCGGCCTTCCTCATTTAAAATTATAGATTCTTGCAAGCCATTCACTACATAAGCATCGTAAGAAAGTATCCTGCTGTCAGAAAAGAATTTTCCATGGATACCAAAACCTACTTCTGATAAAGTCGTTGGTATTATATGCGTAGAAGACAAAGGCCTTTCTACGAAGTTCCATTTGGGAGAATCGTGATTCGCATTGACCAACCCGATCTGTGGAAGGATTATACCACCCCGAAGATTTAGACCATCGCTGACTCTCACATCAATCAGAGCCATTTCCAGTGCAATTTCTTCAGTTCCATGCTCAAATTCAAGCTCAGAAATAAAATTTATCCTTCTATTTATAGGGGAGAATATGAAAATATTGAACCGGCGCATCTCCATGGAAAAACCTTCAGTAACACCATCTTCAACAAAGTAGTTGGTGTTCGCTTCAAGATATCCACCGATGGCGGTTCTCGCCTTTTCAAAATTAATTATGAACGGCCGGTCATAGATAGCATCCTGGTTGGTTAGACTGCCGGTATCAGTTTGTGCAGTTATCATGTTAGCACAAAGCATTAGAAAGAATATGAGCACGAAATATTTCAAACCGGTAATTTCAAATATTAATAATTATGGTATCGCCTTCCTCATTCACCGCAAAAGTATGCAGGTTCGTTTTTGCAGGTGATTTCGTTACAATTCCGGAATTAGTGAACTGACTGCCATGCAAAGGGCAAACAATTTTTCCTCCTTCCGGTTTTAATTGAGTACCATTATGGGTACACTTCATTAATAGCGCAATATATTTTCCGGATGCATCTTGTCGAAGATAGATAGGTGCCTTTACTAAGTCTGAATCAACTAATACAAAAGCCTTTTCTACCAGCTCCGCTTTATTTACTATGATTTGTCCCGGCTTTTCACTGTACTGAACATAGTTACCCGGGCCGCAACTTTCAAGAAAAGAAATAAGGCTTAACGAACTTACAACCAATGCTGCACCGCCTGAATCCTTTAAAAACTCTCTTCTTGTTTTCATAACCTTAGTAGATTTTGGGTTGAATAAAGTTGGCCAAAACTTACTACAGTGAATTTAAAAATGTAATTACCTTGTCGTGATCTTCTTCTGATAAACTAAAGAATGCGGCGGATGCACTCATGGCTTCTCCTCCATGAACCTTGAGTACTTCATCAATGGTTGAAGCGCTTCCATCATGTAACAAGTAGCGTTCTCCGCCTTGAACATCCTTCGCGAGTCCTAATCCCCAGAGAGGTGGTGTTCTCCATTCCGAGCCGGTCGCGCTTCCTTCAGGAAAGCCATCATCCAGGTCATCTCCCATATCATGGATAAGCAGATCTGTAAAAGGATGAAACTCAACTTCACTAAGCACCGCTATATCCGATTTGGCAGTTTTCAAAGTTGGTTTATGACAATTTATACAACCTAAATCTGCAAATAACTTTTCTCCCGCGATCACATCCGGATCATCTATATTCCTTCTTTCAGGAGCTTTAAGCGTACGCAAATAAAAGACCAGATTATTAATTACATCCTTACCTACCTCCGGGTCAGCTACATTATCACCAGTGTTATTGCCCACCAAATGGTTAAATGGATCTTCAAGATCAAAATCAGATGTGATACCAATGTCCTCCTTTAATGCAAATACCACCTGATCAAAAATTCTTATTTCCTTCGCTTTTTTACCGAATCTTCCGACAAACCGGCCGGCTACCGATATATGGTCGGCTGTTGGAACAAAATAGTCGGGCGGTTCCACCCAGTTTACTTTACCCATTTTTAACGCCATGTTGATTATAGTCGAATCATGTACAGCCGCAAGAAAACCGAGACCTGTTAATAATGGGGCAAGCCTCTGAGATACAAAATCTGCACTTTCATGAACACCTTCAGGCACGTATCCCGACAATGCCCTGTTTTGGACCTGCGGTCCGCCAAGGTCTTCCATATAATCAATAGTACCTTGAGTCAAGCGCGCAAATCGTGTTACCATAGTAAAAGGGTGGCCTTTTCCATCGCCAACGTGGCAACCCTCACAGGACGATTGTATGAATATGGGCCCCAGGCCTTCAGATTGAGTATATATCTTGGCAAACAGTTCATCACCCGCAGCATGAGAAGCCAGTTGAGCTTTTGTTAGTCCTTCCATTGGTGCTGCTAAAACCTCATTTCCTGGTGGTTCAGGAGGGAATAATTTCTTACAGGAAAATAATATGATGCCTGAACATATTAATAATAGCACCATTAATTTCTTATTCATTCTTGCCGGGTAATTTTTAGGCAAATATAATCGTTATTTTATAAATATCAAAAAATATTTTTAGATAAGTCTAAAAATCCTTAGCTTTGCGTCATGATATTAAGCCAAACAGAAGAAAATTATCTAAAAACGATCTTCAAACTCGAAGAAAAGTTTAGTGGTTCGATATCTACCAATGCAATTGCAGAGATGATCAAAACGACTGCAGCTTCGGTTACGGATATGGTCAAGCGTTTAAGAACCAAGAAATTGGTAGATCATGAAAAATACAAAGGGACACTACTAACTAAAAAAGGAAGTGCTATAGCCAAGAATTTAATACGCAAGCACCGTCTTTGGGAATCGTTTTTAGTAGAAAAGCTGAATTTTAATTGGGATGAGGTGCACGACATGGCCGAGCAGTTGGAACATATAAAATCGAAAATTTTAACAAAACGGTTAGATGAATTTTTGGACCATCCAAAATTTGATCCGCATGGCGATCCCATTCCGGATGAGAATGGGAAAATTGTATACCAGTCGGAGATACTTTTATCAGAACTTAAACAAAACCAAACTGCATTGATAACAGGTGTTAAAGATCACTCGTCAAAGTTTTTGCAATATCTGGAAACAACGAAATTAGTATTGGGCGCGAAGATTAAAGTGCTGGATGTGGTGGATTATGATAGTTCTCTGTTGATTCAATTAAACAATAAAAAAGAATTTAGGATCTCAGAGAAAGTTGGAAACAATTTATTTGTGAAATCGAAGTCAGTAATATAAGAGGAGATGAACAGCCCTGTTATTAATGGAAGTGTCCGCAAGATAGTTTGCATCATTGCACTGGTTAGTATATTCCAGGCCGGTAATGCACAGAAGCCTGATGTAGTTGTAACTACTACTTTTCTGGCAGACATTAGCCGAAACATTGCGGGAGAACACGCTAATATCATTAGCTTGATGCCGCTTGGCGCGGATCCGCACATCTATGATCCGGTTCCCCAGGATGCCAAGAACATTGCCGATGCCGATCTGATTATCAAGAACGGATTGACTCTCGAGGGATGGTTGAACAAGTTGATAGAAAATTCCGGTTCGAATGCACTAATCGTAATCAGTACAGAAGGAATTGAAGCAATCTCCAACCCCAGTCATGTTAACTCGTTTGATCCTCATGCCTGGATGACTGCTTCAAATGGGATGATCTACGCTCGAAATATCAAGAATGCCCTGGTTACCATCGATCCGGCTCACAGAACTGATTATGAGAAAAATTTCCAGGAATATCTGCTGAAATTGGAAGAGCTGGATGCTTATATCCTTGAAAAGATTAAAGAGATCGAACCGGACAAGCGAATCATTGTGACATCTCATGATGCATTCAGGTATTATGGCAACCGATACGGCTTAGAGGTAGAGTCGATCTTAGGCACATCTACGGATGCAGATGTTCAGATCAGGGATATAGATAACCTGATAAATGTGATCGTGGATCATGAACTACCCGCGATCTTCATGGAGTCGACCATCAATCCAAAATTGATGCAGCAGATAGCGCGTGACCTGGGTATAATAATCGGAGGAAAGTTATTTGCTGATTCTTTAGGTGATGAGGAGAGTGGTGCCGACACCTACCTGAACATGCTTCGTCAGAATACAGATGAATTGGTTCGGGGATTGACTGACCAATCAGAAGGCCTGGTATTTGAATTTTCAAACGTAACCTTTCTCTTTGTTATCCTGATACTATTTGGGATAATATTTGTTGTCGTTGCTTACAAGATACGGCCCGGTAAAGATTTAAAAGTTCAACCGGGTAGCTTTGAAATCAAGATTGAACGGCTCACCGCTTCTTATGGCAAAAAAACAGTCTTGTCAAACATCAACTTAATCATCCGTCCCGGTAAGATTGTCGGTATAATAGGGCCTAACGGCTCCGGTAAATCTACGCTGTTTAAAGCTATTCTTGGTTTGATTCCGATTGATTCCGGCAAAATTGAAATAAACAATGCGCCAATAGATCACTACAGGAAATACATGACCTATATACCGCAAAAAGAAGAGATCGATTGGGATTTTCCTGCAACCGTGTTGGATGTGGTGCTGATGGGGAGATATCCTCACAAAAAGACCTTTGATAGATTAGATGCGAAGGACAAAAAACTGGCATACAATGCTATGGAACAAGTGGATATTCTTTCTTTAAAAGATCGCCAGATAGGGGAGTTATCCGGAGGACAGCAACAGCGCGTTTTCCTCGCGCGCGCGTTGTGCCAGGAAGCAGAGGTGTACCTGCTTGATGAGCCTTTAGTTGGCGTAGATATTACAACTGAGGAGAAATTAATGGAGATCTTGAGAGGATTAGCAGAGAAAGGAAAAACACTATTGATTGTACATCATGACCTGTCTAAAGTGAAAGACTATTTCCACGATTTGATCATGTTGAATCAGCGCTTGATAGCGGCAGGCCCGACAAGCAATATATTTACTGAAGAGAATATTAAAAATACATACCAGGCCAAGCTGCCAATATTACAAGAATCGGATAAATATGTGCATTCTGAATAGAGCAAGAAACTATGGAATTATTTGAAGTTTTTCAATATAGTTATGCGGTCAGGGCCTTATTGGCCTCCTCTTTGGTTGGAGTTGTTTGTGGCATATTAGGGTGTTTTATTGTTCTGAGAAACATGGCTTTGATTGGTGATGCACTTTCACACGCGATCCTCCCCGGAGTAGTAGCCGGATTTCTCGTAGCCGGACACAGCATATTGGGTTTTTTTACAGGATCGGTGATTGCAGGATTTATTGCAGCGATACTCATTACCTGGATTCAAAGGAATGTCAAGACTAAGGACGATGCAGCAATTGGCATCGTGTTCACAGCTATGTTTGCAATTGGCATCATTGGTATATCATGGCTCACCCGGCAGCAAGGCGTGCATCTGGATATGAAAGACTTCCTGTTTGGAAATGTATTGGGAATTTCTGATCAGGATCTATGGCTTACAACCTTCATCACATTATATGTTATATTAAGTATCACTGTGTTTTACCGGTATTTCTTTATCACCACATTTGAACCTGTTATCGCCCAAACACTGGGAATTTCGGGAAGTACAATTCATTATTTTCTAATGCTGCTGCTTGCTTTTACCGTGGTTGCTTCTTTACAGTCGGTCGGAGTAATATTGGTAGTAGCCATGCTGATTATTCCTGCATCTACGGCCTACCTGCTCACCTCCAAACTGCGTAACATGATCATTCTCTCAGGTCTTATTGGATTCATTTCCACAAGTTCGGGTTTGATCCTTGCTATAATTTTTGAAACTACACCCGGGCCGGTGATGACTCTCACGGCAACTCTTATCTACCTACTTACGGTTTTCTTTTCTCCCCAACAGGGCCTCATTCTAAATGTCATCAGGAAGAGACAAAAGAAGAAAAAGATATTACTTGAGGATATATTAAAGCAGATGGTAAAGCTTTATGACGATAAAAAATTAACGTTGGAAAATTTGAGACAAAATCTTAATCTTAGCGGTCTGAAGTTAAAGGTCAATTTAAATGAACTTGTGACCCAAGGTTATCTAACAATTAAAGGGCCGGAAATAATTCCTACAAGCGAAGGGATCAAGAACGGTTATCAGCTTATCAGGGCGCACAGGTTATGGGAAACGTATCTGGTTGAAAGAGTTGGATTGTCAAGTGAGCAGATTCACGATCAGGCAGAAAAATATGAACATTTACTACCTGAAGATTTATTGGACCAGGTAGAACAGAAGTTAGGATATCCCAAGACGGATCCTCATGGTTCACCAATTCCGCAAAAGGGAGCATCCAGTTTATTAACGATGGGTAATTTGAAATTAGATCAAAAGGCGGTGATAACAACCGATCAAATGGATGAAAAGGTGACAGTGAAATTATGGGAAATGGGCATCACACCTAATAAACCATTCTATCTGAAGGAAACCAAAGATGGATACGTTGAAATTGAATTGGATGAAAAAAAGTTGAGGCTGGATAAGAAACTGGCAGATGCAGTGAAAATTTCAATCCTGGAAACATGATATACTATGAAACAACCTTTTAAAATTGGTGATCGAAAGACTTACTCGATAAAAGTGGCAAAGGACGACACCGCCTCTTTTGAGTCGGGTGAGGTGCATGCAGTGTATTCTACTTTTGCAATAGGCCGGGATGCGGAATGGGCTGCAAGATTGTTTGTGCTGGAAATGAAAGAGGAAGACGAAGAAGGTATTGGAACCATGCTCAGCATAGATCATATTGCTCCGGCATTGGTGGGTTCAAATGTCGACATAGTGGCTACGGTTGATACCTTAGAGAAGAATGAAATAATTTGTTCTTTTGAAGCATCTGTAAATGGTAGATTGATTGCAAGGGGCCGCGCAGGGCAGAAGATCTTGAAGAAGGAAAAGCTGAATTTAATATTTGATGAGCTCTAATTATTCATGGCCGAACAAATCAATATAAGGAACAAGAAGGCAACTCGCGAATTTGAACTCCTCACGAAATTTGTTGCGGGTATCGTATTGCAAGGACCGGAGATCAAGTCCATTAGAACCGGAAATGCTAATCTAAGTGATAGTTATTGTTTGTTCACAGGCGATGAACTATGGGTAAAGAATTTGCACATAGCTGAATATATGATGGCCAGCAATTTCATGCATGAAACCAAGCGAACCAGAAAACTGCTCCTGAACAGAAGGGAGTTGAAGAAACTTCAAACCAGTGTTAATGAGAAAGGGCTCACGATTATCCCACTACGACTTTTCATATCTGAACGAGGATTTGCAAAGCTGGAAATAGCGCTGGCTAAAGGAAGAAAGATATACGATAAGCGAGAGGTCCTGAAGAAGAAAGAGACCGATCTGGAAATGAACAGGGCCAGGAAATGGAAGTCGCGCTGAATGCAAAAAAAAAGAGGATCGATTAAGATCCTCTTTTAGATATGATAATATCGTTCGCTTACTGTTTCTCTAACTCAATTAGAAGTGTTTCCTGTGTTGCGTTCGTAAAGTCAATAAACTCTTTTTGCAACTTCATCTCTTTAGCAGACAATCTGATTATATCAAATATTTCACTTTCGCCATAGAGATCAATCAGTACAACTTGTTCCTTATTTTTTGAATCACCAACGCCTCCGGCAAATCTCCAGGTACCGGGCCGCTCAACATGACCGCTAAGATTATTTACCACGGTAACACATGATACATCTATCCCCCAAAGCTTAGTAGTAACCTTGATGGAAGTATCTTCAATAACAGTAAAGTCACCATTCTTCTCCATCTCATAAACAATAAGCAATGTTACATCAGCATCAATGGTCAAGCTATCGCATGGCTGTGCAGCAGGGAAAGAAAGGTGCGTGTCAAAATCTAAAAGATCGACATCATTTTGAGTAATATTTGTAATCAGCCATTCTCCGACCATTCTGGCTGTTCTGGATTTAAAAGTCAAACCTGGATCTTCAGGGCCTTTCTTACAGCCATCAAATGCCGCCGCGAAAACAAACAAGATCAAGAACAGGCCTAATGTATTTTTTATTCTTTTCATTTTATGAGATTTATGTGGGTTAATCAAAATCGAGCGTTGCAAAGGTATTATTAGAATATAGAAGTTCCAAGTTTTTTTATTATTTATTTCCAGTCTAAATTAGACAAACACGCACGAGAAAGAAGAGAACTGCGTTTAATTAACTTTGCCGGGTAAAAGTGGTACAAATTTAAACGACTTTGAATTATTTATTTCAAATTCAGTTTCGGACGTTTTTATCAAGCATGCCATTTTTTGTATATTCTTATCTCCGATCGGCATAACAAGTTTGCCTCCCACATTTAACTGATTTATCAGTTCTTTTGGGATCTCATTACTGCCTGCTGTAACGATTATCCTGTCAAAAGGCTGGTACATAGGTAATCCTTTATATCCATCTCCAAAGAATGTTTTTACATGGAAATATCCAATCTCCTTCAGAAGCTTATCAGCTCTGTCACGAAGGATCCTGTTCCGTTCAATGGTAAATATCTTTGCTCCCAATTCAGCCAGGATACTTGCCTGATAGCCTGATCCGGTTCCAATCTCTAAAATCTTCTGTCCTCTCGAAATATCAAGCAATTCTGTTTGGTAAGCTACGGTGTAGGGTTGAGTGATGGTTTGCCCTTCCCCAATTTGAAATGCCTGATCCTCATATGCAGCTTCGAGAAATGCTTCATCAAGGAAGAAATGCCTTGGTACCTTGCCAATTGCATCAAGGATCTTCTGGTCATTGATACCTTTCTCTTTTAAGATAGACACCAGCCGTTTGCGCATTCCCTTGTGCTTATATGTATCTGTCAATATTCTTTGCATAATGCTCAGATATTGATCCAATATATAAATTTCAGCACGATAGCTCTATAGGAACCAGTGAAATCTGTTTGATAATTATCAGTGTAAACAATATAAATGTCAGACATTGGTCTAAATCTCCACTGAAGTCGCGTATTGATATTTACATTATCCTGCTGTGTATTATACTGAATGAAAGTGGTGAAAAACAAGCTTTTTGAAAATGACAGTTCTATTTTAGGGCCAATGAGTGCAAGAGAACTATTACCATTAGGATTGGAAAATCGAATATCGCTACGGTTATAACTTATGGAGAATATTCCCCACGGTTGTTTACGAAACCCGATATCTGCAACGTAAGAGAGTTTGGTGCCGCTGTAAAAGCTCCCATATTCTATGTAGGCAGCATAGTGAAGTTTTTTTCTAATATCAGATCGGTAGACGAGTGATCCGCTGCTATTATTATATGCACCGGCGAGGACTGGATCTCCACTTCCAAAATCAAAAGAAAATGGAAGTTCGATAAAACTATTATTATATGCCAGCTCCATAAAAGCCGTGTTTTGAAATTTGATCTCGAATTTATATTTCAAAAAACTTTCGGTTAAACCCAGCGCTGAGTCAAGGTAGATACTCGCATATAATCCTGTTGAAAACTGATTAATATATTTCGACTTGGGATACATATTGTAAAAGAACATAGGCTCAAATCTCCAATACGAAAGCCGAACTGTTGTATCATTATCATAGTCATAATTTTCAAGGCGAGGAACAAAACCAACATCTGTTATGTAGTTCTTACCTACATATTCATGATTCCACATCGTAAATACCTTTTTAGTGCTATACATGAGCCAGGTCGCATTCGCACTTTGCTCAGATAATACGTTTTCGGTTTTTACAGGATTAAATGATTGGTGATAAAATGCTTTTCCTTGCCATTTATTGTCTTTGGTTACCAGGTTAAAGTCTAGCCCGGCTACCCGGTTGAAATCAGTATAATTGATGTTATAATTATCGAAACTCTGTCTGTTTACAAAAATTCCAGATAAACTGGAAGTACCAAATACTTGTCGCTGTAGTGTTATCACAGAGTAGTTTTGACTCTTTACGCGTGTAACTTCGTCTGTTCCTTCAGAGAAAGAAGTACCCTCGGTCTGGATATTCATTAGTCCCACTCGCCAGTTTTTATTAAGATTGCCACTCAAACGAGCCCCGGCTAAAATAGGAATTGGTCCATTGTCACTTAAACCTATTCGTCTCGAGAAAAACGGTCTGATCTGTCTAAAGCCATGATTGGAAAACAAATCACTGTTTTCTATAAAAAACTGTCTTTTTTCAGGAAAGAACAGACTGAAGTTGGTGAGGTTTATAATTTGTTGATCCACTTCTACCTGCGAAAAATCAGGGTTGATAGTCAAATCCAGATTTAGTGATGAACTCACGGCAATCTTCGCATCAAACCCGGCATTTAAGCTTGATTCTCCACCGACAGCCTCGGTGTAATTATTCGAAGAAGCTATTGCATACGGAATTATCGAAATATTTGAACCAGCCTTAGGGGGTGGTTCGTTCCATACAAGATATCCTGTGAATATCAGACTTGCAACGTTAAAGTTCTTGGGTACCGGATACCAGGAAGAAGCTTCATTTCTTTTAAGATCATTTCTGGAGAAGTTAATCCTCCATACTGTCTTGTTATCAAGTTTAGCTTTTACATCAGGATGAACATTAGGATTACCTGTAGTTTCTGCAGCGTACCTGATCGTCTTAAATGGAATAGCCATTTCCACTATCCAGTATTTTTCAGTTCTAGTGACGGCGGAGAACCACTTATTGTCCCAGCTCGTTGTGACTCCAAAATCACCACCACCTGATATGAGTCCTTCCCGTTGTACGCCCAACGGATTGACCGCAAAACTAAAACCGTTGGTCTGGTCTCCAAAAGGATCAATGAAAACGGCAAAGGCATCACTGATTGGATAGGAGAAATCACGTTTTAATGACTGTATTATATAATCCCCTTCCAGATCATCATAACAAATAGCGGCTATGTATAATTGCTCATCATCGAACAATATTTTTACTTCAGTTTTTGTAATGGAGTAGGTAGTATCCGTTGGAAATATCTGATAGAAATCCTTGGCCACATCAGCCGTCTTCCAAGCCTGCTCAGTCATCAGACCATCTATCACAATTTCACCTGAGGCTCTCGATATTGAGATGACGTAGTCAAGCTCATTAACACTCACTGCGTGCAGAAGTCTTGCACCGCATAAGGTCAATCCAGTTGACAATAAACATATTGATATGATATTCTTGATATAAATAGATCGAAAGTTGAGAATGCAAAGTCTTTACGACGCCTTATTCACGTTTTGTGGTGCAAAAATACTCTAATTTTTAAAGCCAACCTATAAAGGTTTAATGAAGACTTTTATTGGTAGTTATTGATCAAAATAATGATTATTTTTGCGTGCTTTTATCTAGAACGGATTGAATCAAAGAGTGAAATGAAGAAATATAATTTCAATGCAGGTCCCGCAATTTTACCGCGGCAAGTGATTGAAAGTTCTTCTGCAGCGGTTAAAGATCTCAACAATTCAGGCTTGTCACTAATAGAGATTTCTCATCGCTCAAGCGATTTTCAAGCGATTTTAGATGAAGCGGTAGCGCTGACCAGGGAATTACTTAATGTGCCTGAGAATTATTCTGTATTATTTTGTCACGGAGGTGCTAGTCTCCAGTTTTGCATGATTCCATATAATCTGACAAGGAAAGAGAATCCACCGGCATACCTGGAAACAGGTGTTTGGGCTAAGAAAGCTATTAAGGAAGCCAGGTTGTTTAGTGAAGTAGAGGTAGTGGCTTCTTCAGCCGATGATAACTTCAATCATATCCCTACGGGATATTCGGTCCCCGAAAATGCCTCTTATTTTCATGTGACCTCTAATAATACAATTTACGGTACTCAAATGCACACCACTCCTGAGACGACTGTCCCCCTGGTTGTAGACATGTCGTCAGACATATTTAGCCGGCCCGTTGATCTTTCAAAACACGCACTCATATATGCCGGAACGCAAAAAAACCTTGGTACGGCGGGCGTAACCATGGTGATAATCAAAAACGATATTTTAGGAAACGTTGATCGTGAGATCCCTTCCATGCTTAATTATCAGACGCATATCGATAATGGTTCAATGTTCAACACGCCTTCTGTCTTTGCTATCTATACCGCGTTACAAACATTGAAATGGCTCAAATCGCTCGGAGGATTGGAAGCTGTTCAGAAGCAAAACGAAGATAAAGCGAAGATACTTTATGATGAGATCGACACGAATCCCTTGTTTTCCGGAACAGCGAAGGAAGAGGACAGGTCATTGATGAATATTACTTTTGTGATGGAAGACAAGGAACTCGAGCAAAAATTTCTTGAGGAAGCGAATTCAAATAATTTTATCGGGATCAAAGGCCATAGATTGGTTGGAGGCTTCAGGGCATCCATTTATAACGCGATGCCTAAAGAGAGTATAGAAGCCTTGGTTTCTCTGATGCAGGAATTTGCTAATAAAAATAATTAATTCGAGAAGATGATCAGGATTCTGGTAAATGATGGTATAAACGAGTTGGGTAAAAAGAAACTGGTCGAAGCCGGCTTAGAGGTTGTGACGGATAATGTACCTCAAGAAGAACTTGCTTCGAAAATTTCTGAGTATCAGGCGATACTGGTTAGAAGTGCGACGAAAGTCACGAAAGAGATCATCGATGGTTCCGAAAATTTAAGTCTGATAGGAAGAGGAGGGGTTGGCCTGGATAATATTGATGTAGCGTACGCGGAATCGAAAGGAATTAAGGTGGTTAATACGCCTGGAGCATCTTCTGCTTCTGTTGCCGAATTAGTTTTTTCACATCTGTTCGGCATGGTAAGATTCTTACACGATTCTAATAGAAAGATGCCGGCAGAAGGAATTGAAAATTTCAAATCACTGAAAAAAGATTATGCAAAAGGGGTCGAGCTTCAGGGAAAGACCTTGGGTATTATTGGTATAGGGCGTATCGGACAAGAGACAGCGAGGATAGCATTGGGTATAGGCATGAATGTGATAGCCCATGATGCGGTTGATCAGGAGGTTGATATAAAATTAAAAAATGCAGCCTTCGATAATATTAGCGTGAAGATTAAAACCATATCGAAAGAAGAACTTTTGGAAAAAAGCGACTTTATTTCGATCCATTCACCTTTTAAAAAGGGAGATGAGCCAATCTTGAATGCAAATGATTTTTCCAGGATGAGGGACGGCGTGGGAATAATAAACTGTGCGCGGGGTGGTGTCATTGATGAAACCGATTTGGTTGCTGCATTAAATTCCGGCAAGGTCGCTTATGCAGGGATCGATGTGTATATGCAAGAGCCAACTGATAATCAAGAGTTGCTTGATCATCCCAAGGTATCACTCACACCGCATATAGGCGCTTCAACTTTAGAAGCTCAGGAAAGGATAGGAATTGAATTGGCGAAAAAGGTTATTGATCATTTCAAAAATTCTAATTAATGGCCATCGTTCGACCGTTTAAAGGAATCAGACCTTCAAAGGACCTTGTCTCTCAAGTTATCAGCAAACCTTATGATGTGTTATCCTCTTCGGAGGCCAGAGAGTTGGCCAAGGATAATCCGAATTCATTTTTGCATGTTATCAAGGCGGAGATAGATCTTCCGGAAGATGTGAATGTCTATGACGAAAGCGTATATCTTAAAGCTCAGGAGAATTTCAATAATTTTCTAAAGGCCGGAATAATGGTTCAGGATGAATCCGATTGTCTTTATGTTTACAAGCTTACCATGGGAGATCATAGTCAAACCGGTATAATTGGTTGTTCCTCCGTGGATGATTATTTGAATAATGTGATCAAAAAGCATGAATATACCAGGCCTGAAAAGGAACTGGATAGGATAAATCACATCAAGAAAACCGGGATTCAGTCCGGATTGATATTTTTATCATATCGATTCGTTGATGAAATAACTGCGATCATTCAAGAGATCACCAGGGAAGATCATGAATATGATTTCACAACCGATGATCAGGTCCGTCATGTGTTCTGGGTAGTGAGTGATGAAGCGAAAGTCAGGGAATTGACGGAGTTATTTAAAACACGTGTTCCAAGTACCTATATCGCTGACGGCCATCACCGTGTTGCATCTTCGAGCAAGGTTGCCCTGGAACTGCGAGAGAATGATTCAAATTATAGTGGTGATGAAGAATATAACTTTTTTCTGAGCTGCCTTTTTCCCGATGATCATCTGAATATCATGGCATATAACAGAGTTGTACAGGATCTTAACGGCAATTCAACGGAAGAATTTCTTAAACATTTAGATCAGGATTTTGATATTTCGGAGATGGAGAATGGATCAGCCAACGGAGGAGACGCTCAAGAACATGTGATCAAAATGTACATCGAGAATAAATGGTATAAACTGAAGGCGAAACCAACAACTTATAATGAGGATGATCCGATCAAGGTATTGGATGTGACCATTCTTCAGGATTACATATTAAATAAACTCCTTAATATTAAGGATCCAAGAACAGACAGCAGGGTGGATTTTATCGGAGGAATAAGAGGAGATAAGGAGCTAAAGCGGTTAGTAGACGAAGGGCAAGCACAAGCGGCATTTTCCTTAAATCCGGTAACTATGGATCAACTCATTACTATTGCCGATGAGCAAGGAGTAATGCCCCCAAAGTCGACTTGGTTTGAACCAAAACTAAGAAGTGGCCTTGTGGTTCATAAGATCAATTAATAAAGGAAAACACATATGAAATTTGGTACAAAGGTTATACACGCAGGCATAAAACCTGACGAATCCACGGGAGCTATTATGACTCCGATTTTCCAAACATCTACCTATGTTCAATCCGCACCGGGCGAACATAAAGGATATGAATATGCAAGAACTCAAAATCCGACGAGAACGGTTTTAGAGAAAAACGTAGCTGAGCTGGAAAATGGAAAATACGGCATTAGCTTCGGTAGCGGAATGGCGGCTACGGATACAATAGCAAAACTGCTCAAACCCGGTGATGAAATAATAGCCTCCAATGATATTTATGGGGGTACCTACAGGTTGTTCAGGGAAGTTTACGGGCCGTACGGGATAAAATCGAAGTTCATTGATATGGAAAATGTTGCTGATGTTAAGAGCGCGATCACTGAAAATACAAAGATGATCTGGGTAGAGACGCCTACAAATCCTATGTTAAATATTGTGGATCTTGCGGCAGTAGGTGAGTTGACGAAGGGAACGGATATGATATTTTGTGTCGATAATACCTTCGCCACACCCTATCTGCAAAGACCATTGGATTTGGGTGCTGATCTCATCATCCATTCTGCTACAAAATATTTATCCGGACATTCCGACGTGGTAAGTGGAATAATAGTCTGCAAGGATGATGAACTGGGTGAACAACTTTATTTTTTGCAAAATGCCGCCGGTGCTGTTCCCGGTCCTCAGGATTGTTTCCTTGTCTTGAGAGGAATCAAAACCTTAGCAATCAGGATGGATCGACATGGAGAAAATGCAGAAGCTGTCGCCAAATTTCTTATTACTCATGATAAAGTCGACGAGGTGTTCTGGCCGGGATTTGAAAGCCATCCAAACCACGAGATCGCAAAATCCCAGATGTTGAATTTTGGAGGAATGGTTTCCTTTAATCTAAAAGAAGATACATTGGAAGCTGCCAAAAAGATACTTACAGGTACTTCGCTTTTTGCGCTCGCTGAGTCATTGGGTGGAGTAGAATCATTGATTGGCCACCCCGCTACTATGACTCATGCTTCAATTCCACAAGAGGATCGCATTAAAACAGGTTGTGTAGACTCTCTTATCAGACTGAGCATTGGGATTGAAGACGAAGAAGATCTTATTGCAGACCTCAAGAAAGCATTAGACGCTTAATTTCTTTTAGCTTTACAACATGCTTACGCTTAAGTTACTGGCACTTGCCATTGGCCCGGGTATCGGAATTGCTGTTTTCATTTATATCAGGGACAAGTACGAGAAGGAACCGATCGGGCTTTGTATAAAATGTTTTCTCCTGGGAATGTTGTCCACGTTACCGGCAATTTTATTGGAAAGGGCCGGGGCTGAATTAGGATTTGGAATTTCGGAAACTTCTGTAATCCGTACACTGGTATTTGCCTTTTTAGTGGTTGGATTGAGCGAGGAATTCAGCAAATATGCATTTTTAAACTGGTATGCCTATCCCAAGAAAGATTTTAACGAACCTTTCGATGGTATCGTCTATGCCGTGATGATCTCGATGGGCTTCGCTACCCTTGAAAATATCATGTATGTCTTCAGTGCAGAAAGTGTAGCTGAAAGTCTTAATACAGCCTATGTAAGGATGTTCACTGCCGTACCGCTACATGCTACAGCAGGTGTGATCATGGGGTACTTTGTGGGGATGTCTAAGTTTGTCGATCCGGTCCGAAGGTTTGGATTAAAAATGATGGGACTGGCAGCGGCCGTATTGTTTCATGGAGCGTATGATTTCTTTTTATTCGTAGAAAATATTCCCGGATTGTTTATTGGAGCCTTTGTTTCATTGATAATTGCAATTTGGTTATCCTTCAAGGCTATTAAGGCCCACCAAAAGAACTCACCTTTTAAAAATGATTTCGACTAAGGTAGATTCTTTTGAAGAGCTGCTAGATCTCCTGGAAAAGAAGGTTGAGCAATATGATCATCCTTCTTTTATAGAATCAGATCCTATATCTGTTCCCCACCTGTTTGCCAAGAAACAAGACATCGAGATAATTGGATTTTGGACCGCTATCCTATCATAGGGACAAAGA
>JACZTA010000259.1:0-3407 GCA_022573915.1 Bacteroidota bacterium
AGGGCAATGAATTATGAAGGTAAATAATTGTCAAGTTAAGACATAGAAAATGAAGGCAATGGTAAATATAGAATGCACGAGTTGCCTATGGAAGCAAAGTTTTCTCCATTGTTCGGCATTATTGCCGAAGATTTCGATCTGGACCAAAACCTTGATCTGCTGATCGCAGGTAATTTTTATGTGGCAGAAGTGGAGACTGGAAGAGCAGATGCAGGTGTTGGACTATACTTGAAAGGAAATGGAAAAGGGGAATTTACTCCGGTTAGAATTACGGAAAGTGGATTTAATGCATCGCTGGACGTTCGGGATCTGGTGCTCATAAAATTAACCTCTACTCGTGGAGCATATGTCCTGGTCGCCAATAATAATGACCGGATGCAAATATTTGAGGTCAATTCGTTGATCAAACATGTTTCAGATGAACTGGCAGAAAAATAACCATTGATTAATTTGATTTCAAAATCTAAATATTATCTCACCTATAATCTCACCTTTCTTGTGATTGGTTTGATCGTATCATGCTTGATAAGTTGCAACCTGAATAGTGAGCCTGTCTCCTCGTCATTGGATCCCATGCAGTCGCAGGAGCCATTATTTGAGCTGCTGCTTCCTGAACAAACCGGGGTTTATTTTACAAATAATATTCAAGAGGATGCATACAACAGCATCATCGATTATGATTATATGTACAACGGAGGTGGAGTGGCAATTGGCGATATTAATAATGATGGACTAAAAGATATTTATTTCACCGGGAACATGGTTCCTAATAAATTATATCTCAATAAAGGGAATCTAAAATTTGAAGACATAACAGAAAAAGCTAATGTAGGCGGACAGAATGGATGGAGCTCCGGTGTAACCATGGTGGATATCAATAATGATGGATACCTGGATATTTATGTTTGCCGGTCTTATTATAAAAATGATCCCGACAGAAGAAGAAATCTACTCTACATCAATAACCAGGACGGGACTTTCACTGAACAAGCTGCAAAATATGGCATCGATGATCCGGCTTACTCTGTTCAAGCTGCATTCTTTGATTACGACCGGGATGGTGATCTTGATTTTTATCTGGCAAATCATGTTGAAGATTTTCAGGTGACCAACGAACAAAGAATCGAAGCTAGAATGGATCCGCATGACAACATTCGTGATAAACTCTATAAGAATAATGGTGACGGATCTTTTACCGAAGTATCGATCGCCGCAGGGATAAATAATTACGGCTGCGGTTTGGGTGTCGCAATTGGTGACCTCAACAACGACAGCTGGCCTGACATCTATGTGGCGAATGATTATGCAGATCCGGATTTTTATTATGTCAATAACGGGGACGGAACATTTACCGAGAGTTTGAAGGATGCCTTCAAACACACATCTTTCTACGGTATGGGAACAGATCTGGCTGATTTTAATAACGATGGATTACTGGACCTTGTTGAGTTGGATATGGTAGCAGAGGATAACTTTCGTCAGAAAACAAACATGAGTGCGATGAACCCGGAAGGATTCTGGTTCATGGTGGCAAATGATTTTCATTACCAGTATATGAGAAACTCATTCCAAATAAATAATGGGAATGGTTCTTTTAGCGAGATCGGACAATTAGCAGGCATGTCTAATACTGATTGGAGCTGGGCAACATTGCTGGCCGATTTTGATAACGATGGGGATAAGGATCTCATCATCACAAATGGTTTTAGAAGAGATTCGCAAGATAAGGATGCTAAAAACAATTATAAACGGTTGGTACAAGAGCAGGATGGTACCATTTATCGTGAGCAGATCGATACAATATTAGGTCTCTTTCCTTCAGTTAAGCTTAAAAATTACTACTACAGAAATAACGGGGACCTGACTTTTACGGATATGACGGATGCCAATAATTTTGATCAGCCTAGTTTCTCCAATGGCGCTTCGTATGGTGACCTCGATAATGATGGTGACCTTGATATTGTTGTAAATAATCTATTGGATCCCGCTTTCATCTACGAAAATAAATGCAATACTATTTTGAAAAACAGGTTCTTGAGAATCACGTTGGTTTCTGAAGATCCTAATAATTCTGGTTTAGGCGCGAAGGTGACTATCCGCACCGCGGATGGTAATCTTCAATTTATTGAAAAAAGCGTTTCGCGCGGTTACCAATCCTCAATCGAGAACAACATTCATTTCGGATTAGGCAAAGAAGAAATGATCGATGAGTTAACTATTGTTTGGCCAAACGGTCATCGAGAGATGATCAGGGACATTCAATCTAACCAGGTATTGGTTCTTTATCAAAACAACGCTCAGGAGCCTGTTGATCAAAATTCTCCAAATGTTGATCTTTTATTCAGCGAATTAGAAAGTAATGCAGGGGTTGACTTTGTCCATATTGAAAATGTATTCGATGATTTTGAAAATGAGATTCTCCTGCCTCATAAGATGTCCCGCTTTGGGCCTCATGTTTCGATCGGTGACGTGAACAACGATGGTTTGGATGATTTCTATATTGGGGGTGCAGCCGGACAACCGGGTGCCATGTTCCTTCAGAATAAAAATTCCAAATTCAGCCGTGTCATCGGTGGTCCATGGGAATTAAACAGTAGCAGCGAAGATATCGGATCCGTTTTGTTTGATTCGGACAACGATGGTGATTTGGATCTATATGTGGTAAGCGGAGGGAATGAATTCGAAACTACCTCTCTCGAGCTTCAGGATAGGTTGTATTTGAACGATGGTTCGGGAAATTTCGCCGCAAGTAATAACAAGATACCCGAAATGCTAACGAGCGGATCCTGTGTTGTACCGGGTGATTATGATAATGATGGTGATCAGGATTTATTTGTTGGTGGAAGAGTAATACCCGGGAAGTATCCATTTGCTCCCAGAAGTTATATTCTGAATAACGAGGCAGGTGTGTTTACAGATGTCACTAAGTCTGTTGCACCAGATCTGTTTGAAGTAGGTTTGGTCACTTCGGCAATATGGACCGACTATGACAACGATGGCAATATGGATCTCATAGTCGTTGGTGAGTGGATGCCTGTCAGCCTGTTTCATAATAATAATGGAAAATTTGAAAGGAATAATATTTCAAAGGATATGGATCATTCTACCGGTTGGTGGAATAAAATTGTGCAAGCAGATTTTGATAAGGATGGGGATATGGATTATGTGGTAGGCAACCTGGGACTGAATTATAAGTACAAGGCAGAAAGCGCTGAACCACTTCATGTGTATTGCTACGATTTTGACAGGAATGGCTCTCTTGACATTGTGCTCGGATATTATAATAGTGGTATTTGTTACCCGGTCAGGGGCCGGCAATGTAGTTCGCAACAAATGCCTTTTATCCTGCAGAAGTTTCCAAATTACACCTCGTTTGGTGGCGCAACACTCGAAGATGTTTACGGTGA
>JACZTA010000259.1:3417-4988 GCA_022573915.1 Bacteroidota bacterium
ACGGATTGGACCGGGAACTTCATTATGAAGCAAATAATTTTGCGACCTCAATGATTGAAAATAAGGGCAATGGAAAGTTCGTGATGCATGAATTACCTATAGAAGCGCAATTTTCAACAGCTTATGGTATCGTTATAGAAGACTTTAATAATGACGGAGATCTTGATATCCTTCTTGCGGGAAACTTTTATGTATCAGAAGTGGAAACAGGCCGTGCTGACGCAGGCATTGGCTTATTGATGGAAGGTAACGGCAATAACGGATTTACACCTGTGCCGGTGTATAAGAGCGGGTTTTATGCTCCTCATGATGTAAGAGACCTGGCATTACTTAACACGGATAAAGGCGCGATACTCATCATCGCAAATAACAATGATAAGCCGCAACTCTATAGAGTAAAATCCTTGGTTAATCAACCTGCCGGTGAGGCACTGGCTATTAAATAAAAATATGAAACACGAAAGCTTAACACATAGTAAATACAGACTCAATGGGTATGAAAGATTATTTGCTGTAGTGCTCCTGGTGTGCATCCTGGGTTGTAATAGTGGAGATTCCCGGATGGATACACAGGATCAGTCAGCCGGATTAGATGAACCTGTTTTGTTTACCGAATTGAGTGTGGAGCAAACAGGGATAGATTTTATCAATAATATTTTTGAGGATGGGAAAATAAATGGTCTTAACTATGATTACCTCTACAATGGCGGTGGTGTTGCAGTGGGAGATATAAACAACGACGGAAAGGTGGATATCTATTTTACGGGAAATATGGTGAGCAATAAACTATATATCAATCTGGGTGATTTTAAATTCGAAGACATAACCAGGAAAGCGGGAGTAGAAGCCAAGGATAGCTGGTGTGGTGGAGTTTCTATGGTAGATATCAATGATGACGGTTATCTCGATATATACGTTTGTAGATCATTCAACAAGGATAAACCTGAATTAAGGAAAAACCTTCTGTATATCAATAATGGCGACCTTACTTTCACTGAAAGGGCAGCCGAATACGGATTAAATGATAGAGCATATTCAGTTCAAGCTGCCTGGTTTGATTATGACCGGGATGGTGACCTGGATATGTACCTGGCGAATCACCTGATAAAAATAAGATTGACGACGGCATTAAGAAGAAAGGAAAGCCAATCTCCCGATGAAGACGTAAGGGACAAGCTTTATCAAAACCAGGGAAATGGGAAGTTTATTGAAGTCTCAAAGTCTTCCGGTATTTATAATTATGGATGTGGCCTGGGCGTTGCTGTTGGCGATCTGAATAATGATGGATGGCCCGATGTTTATGTAGCAAATGATTACATGGAGCCTGATTTTTACTATGTAAATAATGGAGATGGCACGTTCACTGATGTCGGAGTCGCTGCTGGTGCAACGGATGGCACATCGATTAGTTATGGTGTAACGGCTGGTGACTACGACAGTGACGGTGATGTGGATCTCTATGTGGCAAATTCCAGTACGGCCAATCAATTGTACCGCAACGAAGGCAATAGCAACAAGTGGTTGACGTTAACACTTAAAGGATCGAATCACAGCGATGGTATTGGGGCGCG
>JACZTA010000260.1 GCA_022573915.1 Bacteroidota bacterium
AGAGCTTTACGTTCCGGAGGTAAGGTTCGATACGTGGCCCTTACTGACACAAATCCGGCAAAATATGCGATTTCAGGCATTTCAAAATCCGACCAAAATAATTGGGTTCGTGATCTCGCAATTCGTGCGGTACGCACAGGCGGGTCAAGCGGAGCCGAGGTGCAACCTCGACTTGCGCTTTACAAGCCCTGGCAGCCAAGCATGGATGAAGGTTGGACCAGATGGCTGCTGGAATCTTATGGCTTCTCCTTCACCAGTATTGGCAATACGGATTTTCACCATGGTTCCCTGCTCGACAGGTTTGACGTGATCATTCTGGCAGATATTCGCGCTCGAACGCTACTTAATGGATTTAGTAAGGGCACTGTTCCTCCGCGTTACCAGGGAGGGCTTGGTATTGTGGGGGTTCGTAACCTCGATGAGTTTGTCCGTAGCGGCGGTACGCTGGTTTGTTTAAACAACAGTAGCGTTTTCGCTATAGAGCAACTGCATTTGCCGGTGAAAAGCGTGATTGACACCTTAAAACGTAAAGATTATTTCGTTGGCGCATCCATTGTGCAAGTCGATGTCGATCAGACACATCCGGTGATGGCCGGTATGCCACCACGGCCAAAAATTTTCGTTAGCCGCAGTCCGGTTTTTACCACCCTGGAAGATTTCGAGGGTACGGCGCTGGCGGCTTTCCAAAAGAAGGGTTCACCCCTGGCTTCCGGCTACATGCTCGGACAAAAATATATTCAAGGATACGCCGCCGCCCTGGATGTCTACCATGGTGACGGTCATGTACTTCTTTTAGGTTTCCGGCCACAATGGCGCGGCCAGTCGTTCGGGACCTTTCGTGTGCTGTTTAATGCCGCGTTTTACGGGGGAGTGTTATCTGTGAATTCACGCGGTGATACTGAGTTTTGGACTGCTCCCGATATTGACAAAGACAATTAAGGCTGGAAGACCACGGCCTGCGCCAGGACAAAAACCGCATCGATTACCATCGCTGCATTTTGTAGTGGTTTGGCCATTATCTGATGGTGAGTTTGCCCACCTCCGAAGAGTCCTTAAACCAAAAATCATACATCAGCTTGCACAAAGCCCGAATCGCGACGATCGTGGATTTTAGAAAAGAAGCGTTGAGCTTCTTCTTGAGTTAAGTATTTTACTGCCATAAAAAGAGATAATTCTAAATTATTTTTCTAATTATTCATTCATCTGTTTTGGTTAATTAATGCAGAAGTAGCCTCATCGGAGACGGGTGATATCGGCGCCAAAGACAACGTATATGGCTCGATACTTCGAGGGCGGAAGGTCAGCCATTACGTTCTTTATCTGGTTCCTCAACCCGATCTTAATAAGGTAACTCCAGAACAGCGAGTCCTCTTGCATGAGTAGAACGTGTGTCCTGGGATTAAAATTCTGCTCCTTGTCCCGCACAGCATCCATGATACGCTTGAACCTGGTTTCGATGATCTCGTGAATGCCCTGGGAGGCCTCACTTACATAGTGACTCCCGTCTCGCAGCTGCTGTCGGCTCAAGTAGCTGGCGCTTATCCACAATATAGTGAGAAAACCCTTCAATTTAAAAATAGGTCGAAGGATCTTCAAAAGGTCAATGATAACATATGTGCAAAGTTTTAAAGTAACTTTTCATGCCGTTTTCTACTTTTGATAAATTGGTTTACTGTTAACCGATGAACCTCAAGGATCTTATAGTATAATTATAATTATGATTACTTCAATTAGTCCCCAAAAAGGTTATCTAATTTGTTTCGACCAATTGGTTATTAGATGAATGAACAGATCGGGATAATTTAGAAGGTTGGTAAACCGAAACTCTAAACTCTAGATCCTGCAGATGTAAAACATCCCTGAGTTTTAAGATATAATACTCGTTTAGTAATATACCTGTATTGAGAATGATCCGGGCTTTATTACCCGGCCAGTAAACAGGTTCGGCAACCACTTCCAATGAGCGCAATTCATTTAGCGATTTCTGTTCAACGGGTGTCGATTGTTCAATCACTTCAAGTTTAAAACTAATATCTTGGCCTTCGAAATAAAACTCTTTAGCACTCTCTTTTTCGTAAGAATTTGCAGGAAATTTGACTACAGTCATTGCTTTTGGAATGAAAGGTGTTAATATCTGAATGCCATTCGCATTTAAAACTGTTTTGTAATTTGCCATTGTCATATTGAGAATTTCAATCATGATATCTAAAATCTTTTCTTCAGATAACTCAGCATCTTTTACTATTTTGGTATACAGGGCTTTAGCAGATGCCTCACTTATTTCGATTTTTAGATCTATAGATATCGAATCTTGTACCTGGTATAAACTTGTCCATGCAACATAGTGAGGTTTTAATTCATTGTCAACAGTTGTTTCATTTCGCACTTTGAGAGATTTTACACCCATCTCGTTCAAAGTTTTCATAAGAATATGATCCATCCCACAGTTATTCGGGAGTGAACGAGTTTTGGGTTTTCTTTGATTTCTCAGGGCCTGTCCAAGCAGTTGATTTCGTCTCACAACTTCTTCTAAATTTTGGATTCGTTGAATAAGCTGAGATTGTAATTCAAGGGAACGTTCGCCTATTTTTAAACGGGCTATCAATTCAATACTCTTGAATGGTTTGGTAATATAATCATCTGCTCCGGTTTTTAATCCGATTATTACATCATTCATTTCACTTTTGGCAGTCAATAAAATAATATAAGTGCGAATATGCTCATCAGTGGCCCTAAGTTTTTTACATAATTCTACCCCGCTAAGGCCAGGCATCATCCAATCAAATATCGCTAGTTTGGGAGAATCCTCTTGCTGCAATATCTCCCAGGCCTGGTTACCGTTGGTAGCCAGAATGGTGTCGTACCCAACTTTATTTAAAACAATCTTTAGAAATTGGCCTGTATTTGGATCATCTTCTGCGATTAAGATTTTCATAGATTAAGCTTTCATTATATAGTTGAGATCATCGGATTAAATAAAAGTATCAAATAACATACCTTGTGTGAAATTTTGATTTAAATTCCTTAAATTATTATAAAAATCTTTTGCAAAAATTGAATTCAACGACTCTTTTGAATAATCAGAAATTGGTGAAGACTTAATTCGGGACGAATAATTATTTATTTGTATCGATAAGCCGTCAATGCCACTAAAAGCATTCTTTATATCTCCCAAGTTCTGGTTAAGAGCCAGCGATAATTTATCTTGATCAATTTCAAGTATTCCATCACTGTTTACTTCGATACCAAATGATGCCAATTCATTTTTATGGTCAGAAATGAAAGAATTAATCGTTTCAAGAACATCACCATTAATGTAGTCACTGTTGTTTTGTAAAAAATCAATAGAAGAATTTAACTCAGAAATAAAGTTTGTAATGGTATTGCCAACCTCATTTACGTCAGGAGCAACAGTCAGGTCTACATCTCCAACACCTAATAAATTTACCGTAACCATCCCGTTATCCAAATATACAGTATTGGACCCGGAGGTATAACTTGTTTCATCAACTTTATAAGAAGCGTCCTGGGCTGATGTCGTAATGATATTTGCACCGGTTACAGTTATCGCATTACCGGAAACATCGGAAATCAAAAAATCATTCGAAATACCAGTATTATCAGATTTAATGATAATTTGTTGAGTGCCTATACTTCTGCCTGAAGTAACATTTGCTGTTACAGCAATGTTTGCATCATTAATTGCTGTTGACAATTTTTGTAGCACATCTTTGTTCGTATCTCCTGCCACAACCTCGATGCTTATTTCATGAACCTGCCCTTCAATTGAAATACTGAATGTATTCGTTCCAATATTAACAACACTTGCATTGGTTCCATTTAATTCATTGCCCGTATTTTCTTGAGATAAAGCTAGTTGGGTGACCGATATTTGATATAGGGCTTCTGTGGCACCTGTATCTGATGATAACGCATCATAAGCAGTGGCTATGAGAACATTAGTATCCGAAGAAGTTGCGGTGCGGTCATTAAAAACAGAATCTGAAATGCCGGTAGTTAGTTTTTTACCCTTGTAAGCCAAATCTGAAATATTATTATAAAGTCGCTTCAATGCCAGAGCAGATTCAGATTTAAATATTTGTTCTGATGACATGTTTTGGATATTTCCTATCACTGATGTAATAACTTGTTGAGAGAATCCTTTTGCAGGACTAACTGCAAAAGTAGAAAGAAGGTTGGATATTTGATTGTAGTAATAATATGCACTAGTGATATTCATATATTTCCTCACTTCTTTAATAATGATAAAATATTATTTTGTTTTTCTTTTTCATTTGATCTTCTTATATGCAATAGGTATGCCAAAGTGAAAACATGTTGTAACTCATTGATTATAAGGTACTTGATTATTTCCCTTACTGAAAACCAATTGGCTGAGGTCAGCCAATCATTTGCTCATTTCAGCCAATTTGATGAAATCAGCCAATTTACAATGGTAGTATAAAACCTTGGAATTGAAAAAAAGAGTTTTGATAAGAAACGTTTTAAGAATAAAATTTGCTGAACCCCTGTCTTGAATTGACCCTATTGATATGGATTTGAAACCACTAGTAGTATTCTTAAATTCTTATATTATCCGCGAATTGCAGCTGCATAGAAAAAGCAACTTCAGCTGTTATAATGGTTTGTTAGAAATCCACCAGATAGTATTAGTTGAGAAATACAAAATCAAAGATTTTCTTGACTTTATTGGGATATTTGGATGGTATGAATACCCTCCTAAAAAAGGGAATTTTAATTGTCGCCGGAAGGAAATAATAGTTGACATTGGTCACTTGTTGAGCATTTCGAACTAACATCTCTTACTAAAAAAGAAAAAGATGATGCCTATAGAGCCGTTTTTGAACTAGAGAAAGATGGATTTATAATGCAAGACACAACTCAAAGTTCAGATCAATTCAAAGTTCTTACAGAAAGAGGAGAACAATATGTAAAGGACTCAATTGATGACATGAGGCTT
>JACZTA010000261.1:0-781 GCA_022573915.1 Bacteroidota bacterium
TATGCCACCCCCGGCGGTGCCTACCCAGAGGTTGTTCCGGCTGTCCCTGAAAACCTGGTAAATGAAATTATTCTCAAGTCCTTCTTCAATATTATATCCCGTAAAAGAGCTACCGCGAAATTTGAACAATCCGGCATAGGTCCCCAACCACATGTTTTCTTCATAGTCCTCGAAAAGACAAGCGATCCAATTACTATTATAATTATCGGCCACAGGGTAATGTGTAAATCGATCTATGTTTTTAACTATGTCGTGAGAGTGCTGAAAAGAAAACAAACCATTTGATGTGCCTATCCACATTGTGCCCTCCGCGCTATTGATCAGCGCATTGACCGTCCCCTCTGCTATTCCTTTCCCCGCTTCAAAATTCTGCAAGACCTCGAAGCCTTTCCCATTCTCACTCTCATTCTCACTCTCATTCTCATTCTCATTCTCATTCTCATTCTCAACTATTATATATATTCCTTCGCTGACAACCAGCCAAATGTTACCGGCATCATCTTGTTCTATATCTGTTATAGACGCTCCGCTCAATTCTGCGGATTCAATAAAGTTTTCAAACTTCTCTCCGTTATATTTACTTAACCCTTTTGAGGTACCAATCCATAAATTGTCTTCCTCATCCTGCTCCATCACCAGGATATTATTTGAAATCAAGCCATCGGCGGTGGTAAAATTCTTAAACTGTCTGCCATCATAAATGCTAAGTCCCTTGGATGTTCCGAAATAAATATTTCCATTTCTTCCTATCACAATTGACTTCATGCTATTACCAACCCTA
>JACZTA010000261.1:791-2800 GCA_022573915.1 Bacteroidota bacterium
CATACCATCTTCGGTGGTAAAGTTTACGAATGTAGTGCCATCAAACCTGCTGGCTCCTTCAATTGTTCCGATCCATAAGTTACCTTCCTTATCTTCTTTTATGGCCTGCACATAATGATTGATCAGTCCGTCTTTGGGGCTATAATTGGTAAAAGACAGCCCGTCGAACTTACTTAATCCGCCATAACCGCCACTCCACAGATTACCTTTTGAATCTTGAAATATGGTACTCACGCTGATAAAAGGGAGTCCGTCTTCTACTGAGTAATTTTTAAAATGATAGGATTGCGAATAGCTGTTATTCCAAATGACAGAAATAACAAGGATTGCCCAGAGTTTGAAAAGAGGCATTAGAATAATATGCCATTTTCGAGAGATCATGAGAGCTGTTCTATAGTTTACGCTGATTTACCACAATAGTTCATTAACAGCCTGTATTTCATCCTAACTATTATCATAGAATTCCATAATTTTACTTGATACTACTTCCGCTATCCTTCTTTTTGATTGCATTGTCCAGCCGGCTATATGCGGAGTAAGAAGGACCTTATCTGAATTACTCAAGAAATCAAACCATTCATTTTCTTCGCTATTATAAGTATCAAAGTCCTCGTTCTCAAGAACATCCAGCGCTACACCTTTTAGTTTCCCCGATTCCAGATTTTTTACCAGGTCTGCGGTCTTTACGATCTTGCCTCTTGAGGAATTAAGAAGATAAATATCCTTCCTGAATTTGTTTATATAAGCATCATCCACAAGAAATGCAGTTTCTTTGGTTAGGGGCAAGTGCAAACTCAAGATATCTGCCTGATCAAATATATTGTCCATATTTGTTTCCTTAACTATCCCGTTACCAAAGGTTTCTATATACTTATCATAAGCCAGGATATTTGCATTAAATCCGGTCAGCAGCTTGGCAAATGTGCTTCCGGTATTGCCATAACCAACGATTCCTATTGTTAATCCCTTGATCTCGATTCCCCTGTTCTCCTCCCTGTTCCATTTTTTATTCCTCACCTCCAAACTGGCTTGCGGAATCTTGTTAAACAGTCCTAAAAGCATACCCAACACATGTTCCGCAACCGCATCCCTGTTCCCTTCCGGCGAACTAATGCAAACTATACCTTTGGATTTAGCGTAAACCTCATCTATATTTTCCTTTCCTGATCCGCCTCTGGCGATGAACGACAATTTTCCGGCCCGGTCTATGACATCCGCGTCTATGACCATCCTGCTATTTATTATTATACCCGAAGCATCTTCTATCATTTCAGTAAGTTCCTCTTTGGTTGCATGAGGATATACCAGGCATTTGAACCCATACTCAGTCATTTTTTCCACCAAGATTGGATGCATCTCATCAGTAATGATCAATTTCCCTTTATCCATAAATTAATAGACAAGTTAATTACAAGACATTATGAAACAACAGAATTCGCCAACAAGATAAAATCTTTGGGGAACAACTGCTCCGCTCTCTTAACGAAAAGTTCTTTTGTTGTCTCATTATTGTCAAATTTAAAATCATCCAGCGTATTTCGAAGTACCTTTCTTCGTTTGCTAAAAGCAGCCTTTACAATTTTAATATAGAGTTCGGGATTTTGCAGGCTCTTCGGTTCGACAATCTTGCTCAAACCAAGTACGGCTGAAGTAACTTTAGGCCTCGGATCAAATGCCTGATTACCAATATTCATCAATATCTTAGCATCAAAGTAGGTCTGCACCAGCACACTTAATATCCCATACTCTTTAGAAGAAGGTTTGGCAACGATTCGCTGAGCTACCTCCAATTGAAACATCCCAACAAGGTTCTTTATCCAATAATGTTCATGAATAATTTTAAAAAGTATTTGAGAAGAAATGCCGTATGGAAAATTGCCTATGATGGAAAATCTTCCATCAGCCTGATCATTGTCACCTTTAAAAAGTGAAGGAAAATCTAATTTGAGAACATCATTCAACAGAATTGATTCTGCAACGTGTTGGTACTTTACCCGAAGATAAGCAAC
>JACZTA010000261.1:2810-4941 GCA_022573915.1 Bacteroidota bacterium
ACCTGTTTTAAGCGATATATCATATTCCGACGAAGGCCCACCGCGAAGAACACCAACTTTAATTTTAGCCATTATCTTTAGTATACATCATAAGAAACACATAAAAAAACCGCGCATATCATTGTGCGCGGTTTTTATTGAACCATTAGACGCCTTTCTATTGATTGAAAAAGGCTCTCAAACACTGAGTCGAACATTTCTGGCTTTTTCATATCAGTTGTATCAACAGATATAACGGGCCGGCCTTGAGCTCTCATAGTCTCGAAACTTTCCTCAAATGCTGTTGTGAGTTTTGTCAGGGTTTTTAGGTTGGAATACTGACATATTGAAATATTACAAATAATAAGCACAAAATTATTAATTTTGCTCGCCCGGTCCACTATCCGCGACTCGGTTAATTTATAGAATATGATAACTCAACTCAAATATACCAGTTCTGTAGCCGCCAAGGATGATTTAATTGTGATCGGAAACAAAACTACGAATTGGAAGAATTTCAATCTTTCTGATAAAGAAGCGAGTTATATAAAGAAAAAGTTGACCTCTTCCAACTCAATTATTGAGATAAATCAATATGGAAAGTTCTTTTTCGCTGCATGGTCGCACCGGGGTGCCAACAAACACGAATCTCTTGAGTCCTTCAGAAGACTGGGAAATAAAATTGTCGGCTTTCTAAACAAACGAAATATTAGAGTAATAACAATTTCCTCCATTGTTTCTTCAGGCGACATAACACTTGCACTCGCCGAAGGTATCGCATTAGGAAATTATCAATTCCTGAAATATAAGACTAATTCAAATTATCAAGCTAACAGTCTGCGAACTGTTCGAATCTCCAATCCTTCATTGGATAATAAGAAAGTAAAGAACCTCGCTGTAATCGTGGAGGCAACTTGTATTGCAAGGGATTTAGTTAATGAGCATCCAACATTTTTAACTGCATCGCAGCTTGGCAGAGAAGTAAAGAAATTAGGAAAACTTGCAGGATTTAAAACTGATGTGTTCAACAAATCAAAAATTGAATCGTTGAAGATGGGCGGGTTACTTGCGGTTAACAGAGGTAGTCAGGAACCTCCCACGTTCAGTTTTATGGAATGGAAACCACGGAATGCAAAGAATAAAAAACCGATCGTGCTGGTGGGTAAAGGCATCACGTATGATACAGGAGGAATGAGCCTTAAACCTACACCTAATTCAATGGATCATATGAAAAGTGATATGGCCGGCAGTGCGGCGGTTATTTGTACAATGTATGCCATAGCAAAGACCAAGATGCCGGTCCACGTAGTTGGGCTCGTGCCTTCCACCGATAACCGCCCTTCTGAAAATGCATATGTACCCGGTGATGTGATAACGATGTATGATGGTACCACTGTAGAGGTACTAAATACGGATGCGGAAGGTCGATTAGTTCTTGCAGACGCTTTGAGTTATGCTAAAAAAATGAAGCCGGAACTGGTAATTGATCTGGCTACCCTGACAGGGTCGGCAGCTAAGGCATTGGGGCCTTTGGGAATTGTATTTATGGGTACGGCTGATGAAAAAACTAAGCAATCAATTAAGAAAAGTGGCAATCAGGTTTATGAAAGGTTAGCTGAATTTCCGCTATGGAAAGAATACGGAGAACAACTCCAATCCGATATAGCTGATCTCAAAAATATTGGAAGCACCAGTGCAGGTGCGATCACTGCAGGTAAGTTTCTGGAACACTTCACTGATTATCCCTGGCTACATCTGGATATAGCAGGTGTGGCTTTTATTGATAATGCTGATAGCTATCGTGGTAAGAACGGAACCGGGGTAGGTGTTCGATTACTTTTCGATTATCTTCAGAATATAGCTTCCAATGGCAAAAGATCCTGATGATATTCTATTAGGTATCACTATAGGTGATATCAACGGTATAGGTAGCGAACTGATAATCAAGACGCTGCTTGACGAACGATTACTCAACTACTTTACACCCGTGATCTTTGGTTCTTCACGTGTCATCTCTTATCATCGTAAAGTTCTCAATCTCCCTGATTTTAAGTATAACATTGTCAGAACTGAGGCAGGACCGAAGAAAAACATGGTGAATATTGTCAATTGTTGGGAGGAAGAAGCAAAAGTAGAGTTGGGAGAGGCCTCT
>JACZTA010000262.1 GCA_022573915.1 Bacteroidota bacterium
CTCAAATTAAACATCAAACAATGGAAGAAAGAAGAAGAATTTATCAACAACAAAAATTAGTATCTTGAGTCAAAACCCTCCTATAAATAATCAGGGAGTTTGTCCACTTTAGGCTGAATACATACAGTGGAAACGATACTTTGTTAGCAAACTTGATTTATGTCCAATTATCTGCTGGTAAGTATACTATTGAAGCGAAAGACGAAAATGGAGTTTTAAAAATTAAAAATATAATGACATATAAAAAGAATAAAAAAAGTAGTTCGGCAAGAAAGGGAGGTGTTAGTACCCAGGGTAATTTCAATGATAGATGCGATGTAGTGGAATTATTTGAAGTAAAATAATAAAATCAGTTGCTAACATAATGCAAATGCTACCCAAAAACTAAATCAAATAATTGCCGTAGACCAGTGTCTGCAACATTTGCGCACGAACGTTATAGATTATCTCATTTAAAAAAAGAAAAAAAATGAAAAAACTATCAATGTTATTATTAGTTATTATTGGTCTGGCTCTTATAACAAGTTGTTCACTCTCCAAAAAAACTGAATTTATTTTGAACGATGAAATTGTTAGCCTAAAAGTCACATCAAAGACAACTTTACAAGAATTAGAGGAAATATCTATTGAACTTTTAACAAAAAAGAATATTAAAATTGACTTCTCTAAATCCGAATTTAAAAGTAATGGATTAATAAAAGTATTGGAATTGGAAGTTGACTGCCAGGATGGTTTTGGCGGAAGTGTCGGAGCACCATATTTAGCTTTGAAATTGGGGTATAGTTATGGATTTGAAAGAACTTACAAACCAAATGGTGAAGGATCATTTAAGACCGGAACAATAAACCTCTGTCGGTAATCTCTAGCGGGGATATTGTACATCTGAGAATATGGACTTTATGAAAGCGTTCTGCAACTTGCAAATTGAAATTTGAAAATTGCAATTTTTTTCTTGTGGGACGTACTGGATTACCTCGCTACACTTGGTAATCCAAATAGCCTTAGGTTACAAAGAAAAAACGGTCTCTTTAAACCATGTATCCATGTAACCATGCGGCCATGTTTTCTCTGGTCTACCTCATTCCCTTCGGTGATCCAAACGCAGTGGTTTACAAAGAGAAAACCTTTCGGAAGTCTTGCAACTTGCAAATTGAAATTTGAAAATTGCAATTTTTTTCTTGTGGGACGTACTGGATTCGAACCGGCGACCCCTAGCTTGTCGAGCAAGTTCTTGGGTGTTTTGATATGGTTTGATCTGGGTCAATATAGCAGGTAAACGCTTGTAAGCCGTATATTTACACACTATTCATCGCTCCACATGATTTCATGTTGAAACATAAGAATCCACTTTCTGCTTGAAAATTGCTTGAAAATTTCTATCTTTATGTTTCATTCCCAAAAATAATAAACAGTCAGATTATGACCTCAGCCAAACTTTTCCTTGATACAAGACGTCCTAACAAAAATGGTGAATATAGAATTAAAATTAGAATCATACACGACAGAATTCCTAAGGAAATTAAGTTAAAGTACTCTTGTAAAGAAAGTCAATGGGATGGTAACGGGGTTAAGTATTATCCAAATTCTGGCGAAGTGAATGCTTACCTCGTTTCCGAACTTGCCAAAGCCCACAAGGTCATTACTAAAAACATTAACGAGATAGATGGTTTGACTGCCGACGAAGTGAAAGAGTTGGTAGTAAACTATGATCCGGATGGGCAGAAGCGAAATGGTAGGATGACGTTGAAAGAGTGGGGGGATATTCTGGTGAAACGAACCAGGAAGGCGAATAAGAACGGAACAGCTAATTGGTATAGGTATACCGTAAATGCGATTATCAATTTCAATACAGGTAAGGATATTCCTATGTCTAAAATTGATTATACATTCTTAAAAGAATTTGAAGCGGACCACCTGAGCAGAGGAGGTTCAATCAATGGAGTGGCCATGTATTTCAGAGGTCTTCGTTCTATCTTAAACAAAGCTAACAATGAATATGATGAATGTAATAACTACCCTTTCCTAAAGTATAAGATCAAGGAGAAAAAGACACCTAAGAGAGCACTTAAGATCGACGTGTTCAATACGATCCGTAACCTGAACATTGACAAGGATAAAAACAAAGTGCAGTTAGCTGACTGGCATGCACAAAATTACTTCTTATTTATGTTTAACAATAGGGGGATGAACTTCATTGATCTGGCTAAGCTCAAAAAAGACCAAATTGTTGAAACGGTGTATAACGGTAAGGAATTAGTGGAAGGCAGGCTACGGTATGTGCGCAGTAAAAATGGCAAGAGTTTTTCGATCAAACTGACTGATGAATCAATCAGAATTCTCAATGACTATAACGTACATGACAAGCAATCAAACGATTTTGTCTTTCCGATTGGTTTCTCTGACAGTAAAAATGGACTCGATACGTATAACCAGAAGCGGAAAAGGTATAATAAACGATTTACTGGCTTGGCTAAAATGGCGGGTTTGGATATTAAGATCACCAGTTATGTCATTCGGCATAGTTGGGCATCAATCGCTAAGAGTAGGGGGGTATCAAAGGATATTATCGGTGAGAGCCTGGGACACGATGATCCTAAAGTGACAGAGATATATTTAGAGAATTTTGAAAATGAGGTGTTAGACGAGGCGAATGAGTTGATTGTAGGAAGATAAAAAAACTTACCTTCTTTGAATACATCTAAAATTGATTATTGAGTTTATTGTTCATCAAAATGCTGATGAAACTCAGCATGCATTACGACAATTTTATACTAAGATCAATCTTCATTAACAATCAGGTTCCTGAGTTCGTCTTAGATAGCGACATGAGAAAAAATAACAATAAGAATGAGCATTTTTGTAAATTTGCTGGCTCATTTAAGAAGTAAAAATTATATAAGTCTAATGAAATATAAGAAATTTGCTATAGATAATTATAAGGGCATTGAGCATATTGAAATACCTATTAAACAAAGAATGATTCCTCTGATTGGAATTAATGAATCTGGTAAGACATCAATTTTACAGGCAATACTATGTTTCGATAAAAACAAGGATGGACGAAACAAAAGTGCGCATTTGAATTATGAAAATAATTATACGATTGAACAAAAAGAATGCATAATAAAAGTAGAAACAGTTTTTGAAGGTATGGAAGAGGTGGAACAAATAGCGAAAGGAATGAAATTAGATCCTAACGAAGACCTGTTATATAAGAACCTAAAGGATTATGCTAAAAACAAAAAACCACTGGTGATTTCAAGAAAATTGGAAACAAGAAAATATAGCGTTGAAGATTTTCAGATGGCGGATGAATTAAATGAATCATTAGCGAATCATTTATTTGAGTTACTACCATATATCTTATATTTTGATGATTTTACCGATAGAGTTCCCGAGTCAATTCCTTTTACGGAAAAGCAGCTTACTGGTGGGTTTAAGCCTGGGGCAGGCGTATTAGATGAATGGAAGAGCTTAGTTGAAGAAATATTTGTGAGAACTACTGGAAGAACTTTACAAAATTATTATGAAATACAAAATGAAGATAAGAGGGAAGGGGTTCTATATGATGTACAAGATGAATTAAATAAACAAATAATTGAAGCGTGGAATGAATTAAAAAAAAGTGGTAGTAGTAACTTAGCAGATGATAAGGGAGAATTGGAACTTAAATTAAAGCATGTACCTCAAGAAGAAGGAGCAGTTAATTTTGAATTTAAAGTTATAGACAAATCTCACCATGATAATAAACGACTTTTTAGTATTACGGATAGAAGCAAGGGGTTTCAATGGTTCTTTAATTTCATTGTAAAGCTCAGGTTCAACTCTAAGTATCAAAAAGTTAAATCCGATGCAATTTATCTTTTAGATGAACCCGGTTCATATTTACATTCAACTGCACAGGAGGAGCTCTTACTTGAACTAAAGAGGATTTCTGTTACTAACAACATCATTTATTGTACGCACTCTCAACACTTGCTAAATCCTGATTCCATCAATATAAGTGACATAAAGATCGTAGTAAAAGAAAGTGACCAAGATAAAAAGGGCAAGAAAGGTATGAGCCGAATATTCTTAAGAAATCTAAGTGAAGCGCGAACTATAAATTTTGAAGGAGCACTTTCGCCTTTGTATAATGCGCTTCATTTAAGAATTGGCACACAAAAATTCTCTATTAACAAAGTAATCATTACTGAAGGTATTACGGATTACTATTTCTTTAAAATGCTCGAGAAATATACAGACCTAATCAAAGCCAAAACAATTACACTTATTCCGGGAGCTGGTGCAGGACACCTAAAAGAGCTAATTTCATTTGCAATAGCTTGGTCAAAAAATTATCTCATTTTATTAGATTCAGATGTTGCAGGTAAAAAAGCTTATGGAAAATATTCTAAACACTTTGGCGATGAACAGGCTAAAAATTTCTTTAAATATTGTACTGATGACTTGCAGGACGGAATCTTACTAGAGAGTTTTTTCTCTCAAGAAGAAGGGAAAAAGCTTAAGGCTATTACCAAAGCTGGAGACATTAAGCTAGGAATTATGGTTTTGTTTTTTAGTGAAGATAAAATCAAAGAGGATTATATCACGAACTTAGACGAGGAAACTATTGCAAATCTTAAATTGGTAATAAACAGGATCAACGAGCTTTAATTTAATTAAATAAAAGTAAATCTTATCAAGAATAAGAAAATTTCTATTGACACATTGAAATACTTCTTACATCTAAATAATAAATTTAATAGTTAAAATCGAGCAACTCCTTCACCCTTACGTTAAGTACGTTGCTGATCTTGAGTAAAGTCAAGCTTGTAGGGTTAGTTCTTCCCTTTTCAATCCGGATTAAATTGGATTTCTCCATATCGCATTCTAATGCCAGAGTTCTCT
>JACZTA010000263.1 GCA_022573915.1 Bacteroidota bacterium
AATTAGCAACGGACTGGAGACAGGGGACTTGGAACTTTGAACATTGAACCGGCCCTCTACAAAGTCTTCACTTTAATAAGCTTCGCAAAAACTTCTCTTGTTCTGGTCCTAACCCTGACTATATACATGCCCGGGGCAAGATTGGGTACATCCAGAAGGTAGTTACTGTCATTCGTCGGGGTCATATAGAGATGTGAGCGCCCCATCATGTCGAAAAGTTCGATTTCCACATCTTCAGAACCGGTTGGAATAATAATCAAAACAGGGCTGCTGCCGTCTAAAAATCCTATCGTATTGAAGATCTGGATTTGTGTAATGCCTTGTTTGCAAGTATCAACCGTCACCAGAACACTATCGCTTTGGATACATTTGGTAACGGTATCAAATACGGTGACATAATACATGGTGGTTCTTTTGGGTTTAGCTACCGGATTTGCGATGTTCGGATTGTTCAAACTTCTCATAGGGGCCCAGCAATAGATCACACCGGTTGCAGGTCCGGTAGGGGTGCCGCCTAAGGCTATAACAGCGTTATCCTCAAAACAAACAGTTGTATCCATCCCTGCGTTGATTTTTTCACTGAATCCGCTGTTATAGCTACATCCTACCAGTGTTTTTGCCGGTAATAATCCATGTTTAAATAAGCTTAAATAGACGTAATTCAGATCTATAAATAATGAATCAGGACATGGGCTGTCTATGAGCGTTGTAGCTGCCTGGTAGATCAACTGGCCTGCATCAAGAAAACCTGATGTGAACCCCCAGCCGGCTACCGATTCAAGCGCCAATCTATCCGTCGCCTCTCTCCCAATGGCAGGCCACATGCTTGTAAGTGCAGAACATAGTATTTCTCCATCATCCCAATGAACACCGATGTAATCCAACGGATAATATTTCATTGATGTTGCGTTTCGTCCTATCCAAAATTCATTATGTCCATCCCAACTGAAAAGAGAATCCCAATTAAAACTATCGATACTCATTGAATAGGATGCTGCTAAATAATCTCCAAATCCTTCGTCAATTGCGGCGCGCTCCCCGGTTTGTTGATTAGTATTGTTCGCTTGGAAACTTATATAATGCCCATATTCATGGATGATCACATCAGCGTCCTCTGCATCGTCCACGCCCCCTTCACCGAATAAAATATTTGCAGGATCGAGAGGGAATGCTGGCTCTTCAAATCTTGAATTATCATCATTATTAAGTGCATGAGCATCTACCTCAAGTACATTAATTGTATCGGAATATGTGGGAAAACATAACGCATCTCCTATATATTCCTGAAATTTTGTGATATGATAATATGCATTCACGGATTCAAACTCCAGATCGCACCTGGTAAAAATGAAATCAGCAGTGGTACTGGTTGGTGTTGTAGTGAACGGGGCGTCCAATCCCTCTTTAATGACTACGTGTTTATTTTTTAATTTGTAATTATTTGTATTGGTATCGAAAATAGCCTTCACGCTATCAGTAAGCAGTTGTGCATTTAATGGACCGGAACAATTATCATTATCGTCAATATAGTTACCGCCATACGATGTTTTCGCCGAGGTAAGGGGATCAGGCATATAAATTTGAACCCTGATTTTGACTGCGGAATCCACTGATAGATGCGCGCCTAGAAATCTACTATTCAATAATTGAGTTGACTCTTTAACGATAATCTCAGTACTCATCTTAGTTTTAGGATCTCTCAGTCTGATTTTATAGGCAGGACTGGGTCGCAAGGTTAACTCATTCACAAAATAGATCTTCTCATATATGGAAGCTGTATTTTCAAATTTTGTTCTAATAAATTCCTTTACTATTTGGCCGGCATCGCTCCGATCATTCTCGAAGTCAATTTTCAAGTTGGGCCAGTTATCCGTGTCAGCGGTATAGTTGAATATGGAAGTAATATTTTTCTTTTTGTCAGTGTTAACCTTTATTCCCGCCATGTAAATGGCGTAGCCGCCATAGGTTTGTTCGAATGTAAAGTGATAGCCTCCCGGGCTTTCCAAATAATGAAAAAGCCGTAACGAAGTGTTTGGCGATCTCAGGTTATCAAAATTTTCCCGAATATAATTAAGGATCGCCTCTTCTAAATCGAGGTCACTATCGAGTGGAATGAGTTGAAAATGGGACGTTTTTTCAAATGGAATAATGTATCCATTTCTCAGAGTCTCCATACTTGCTTTTTGTGCAAATAATAAATTGACTTGCAGAACCAACAAAAGTAGTATAGATCCGGGAGTTAGTAACCGTCTTAAAATCACTGCCAATAAGGGTTTTGACATCTTCGTATAAACTTCTTAAACGTAATTATACGTCGCAAATTACTAAAAGTACGAGCATTCGACAATTAGCATGAAGCAGGAATTAGCTTGCGGGAAGGGCTAAGAATCGTTTTAGAAGAGTTATGGCTGAATTAAAGAGGGGAGAACGAATGAATTTACTCCTTGTCTTTTTTCTTTGGACCTGCTTTTTTAGATGTGCTGTCGTCCTTTGATTTTATATCTCCGGACTTCTTGGAATCTTTCTTCGCAGCTGGAGCTTTTTTGGCCGGCTTCTTTTCTTTTGGTTCGGAAGTTGACTTTTTATCCACTTTTGCTTTCTTCTCAGGTTGGTCAGCCTTCTTTTCAGTTTTAGGCTTTTCAGGTGTTACTACTTCAGATGATTCTTTAATGGTTTTAGCTTCTATCTCCTTACCTGTGTCCGGTGCAGTTTCGGCCACTTTGTCTTCAACCTTTTCTTTGACTTCCTTAGCTTCAGGAGTTTCTACAACTTCTTTAACAACTTTAGGAGCTTCAACTTTTGCAATAGTTTCCTCCACTTCGGGTATAATATATACGTAAGATTTAGATCTTTTTTGCTTGAACATGACAATACCATCCTTGAGTGCAAAAAGTGTATGATCCTTGCCCAGCCCAACGTGTAGCCCTGCTCGATGTACTGTTCCCCTTTGTCGGATGATAATGTTTCCTGCGCGTGCAAACTGACCGCCATATACCTTAACTCCTAACCGTTTACTGTTGGAGTCCCGTCCATTTCCACTACTACCTTGTCCTTTTTTATGTGCCATAATTAATTTTCTTTATTCTGTTTTCTTACCGGGAGCAGCTTTTTTAGTCTCAGTTGCCTTTTTTGCAGGGGTATCTTTTTTAGCTTTAGCTTCTACCTTTGGAACCACTTCTTCCTTCGTGGTTTTAGTTGCTTCTTCTTTTTTAACAGCTTTAGGAGCCTGTCCACTTTTAGTAAGGATATCATCAATCATGATCTTAGTAAAACTCTGTCTGTGACCATTCCTGACCCGATAACCTTTTCTTCTCTTTCTCTTGAATACTATCACCTTGTCACCTTTGACATGATCTTGAATGGTAGCCATCAGCTTTGCATTATCTACCTTAGGTGTTCCAACAACAACCTTTCCATTGTCGTCTAATAATAAGACGTCCTTTAATTCTATCTTATCGCCGGTTTTGCCGTCTAATCGATGCACAAAAATCTCTTGTCCTTTCTCAACCTTAAACTGCTGACCGGCTATTGTTACTATGGCGTACATTGCTCAGATTTATTTTTTGTGGGTGCAAAGATAGATAAAATTAATTGTGTGGCAAACATAATCCGTGGCTAAATGGCTATTTAACAAGAGAAAACATGCACGCATGATAAAGCATGAGCCCACCTTCTTCGCCTACCGGCGGATCCGGCTGGCATGCCGCGGTAACGTATAGACATTGATCAGCATGACGCATGAAGCATGCTCGCTCTACGCATACGCAAGCCCTGCTCTGCCGATTACGACCACAACCTTTTATCCACCGAAGCTTTAGAGAAGAAGGGCAACCACAACCACAACCGCAATCCCAATCCGGTCCCACCTGCTCATTCATGCTTTACGTTACCCGAAAGATTTACGAACTTGAAATCTGGGATGGGGATGGTGCTCCCCGCGGTTATTCCAGGTAACGCTAAATATTGTACATAATTAATTGGCAGCCGGACCGGAGACCGGAGACAGGGAGTAACGTAGAATATAGAATTAACAATGTAAATTTCCCAATCCCAATCCCAATCCGGTCCCACCTGCTCATTCATGCTTTACGTTACGCGTAAGAATTACGAACTTGAAATCCGGGATGGGGATGGTGCTCCCCGCGGCTATTCAACCTCGATTGTGACGCGCAGATGATTTATAATCTGAAAATGATTCCATGATTGTTTATTGTTCCGATAATCGAGAATATTTGATGTACCTTAACGTTCATAGCTTAAATACGGAATATACTCAGCAATGACTAAGTTCTTCATTTGCTTCCTCGGTTTAATCACATTACTAAACTATTCCTGTCAGAAGAGACAGGCTCCATTAGGATCTGAGTTGCTGCAAGAACTCCCTGCTCCAGTTATATCCGATTGTCACGCATCTTCAGAGGTTTTGGATATGTACAGAGAGGATGCTATAAAGTTGACGGTCAGATCTATAGAATCTGACATCACGGATCCGGATCACAATACGGTAGAAATACCTCAAAGAAGAATTGACGAGGTACTTGATGCTCTTATAGCGGTATATAATGCGAGGATACTTCCAAGTAGGTATTATATAATAGAACAATATGATTTGCATACTTATTTTGGCCCGGACCTGCATGGATTTTTGTTTATGGTAGATTCAAGTTATACGTGGGTGCAAAAACTTTTCAATGGCAATACTCTCACTGGCCAGCATCAGGTTGATAGTTTATTCCAACTTTACGATTTAAACCTTACATATGCGTGGCCTTGGTATGGTGGCTATATAGAATCTTCAAAGACTGTCAACACCTTCGCGTTAGCAAGAAAATTTGAAAGTATTCCTGGGATTATATTAGTTGAATTTAATGGTAAAATTGGTCATC
>JACZTA010000264.1 GCA_022573915.1 Bacteroidota bacterium
TTAGGGAAATTGAAAAGAATAATACGAATTTTACTTACAAACTGGCGCTTTCTGAGGCGTTGCCTGAGGATAACTGGACCGGCCCCACCGGTTTTATTCACCAGGCAGTATATGATAATTTCCTGAAAGACCATCCCGAACCGGAAGAAGCGGAATATTATCTCTGCGGCCCTCCGCAGATGTTGGAAGCTGTTTTTGGAATGCTGGACAGCATCGGTGTTCCTAGAGATAATGTCGCGTTCGACGAATTCTAGATCTCAAATCGGAACTATTTTCTGAAGGTGGGCGAGTCCAAGGTCCAAGGTTCAAGGGTGAGTCCATTCCGAAAAGTGTAAGAATAGATCATGCCACAAAAACACGAAAACACAAAATTTCACAAATGATTGATATTTAATTATTTATATTTTGTGTTTTAGTGCTTTAGTAGCGAAAAATGACTTTTAGGAGGGGACTCAAGGTTCAAAGGGGGCCAGATCAGTAATTGTGCAATCAAATCAATCATCGGGCGTCGATAATCCTTTGCTCACCGTAGCCTTCCTTGCTTCGCCGAAGCGCTGCGCGAAGGCAAGGGCGAAGGTGGGGGCGTCAGCAATCATTTTTATTTCCGGTCCTCTGTCCTCAGTCTGATGTCCAAAGTCCAAGGCCAACGAACTTTTAAATTCTCCAATCAATTCACTAATCGCTTTTCACTAATCATACGTCGCTAATCAGATGCCTTTATTAGCGATTAGCCTACCTGCCGACAGGCAAGTGATATTTGATTAGTGATCTTTGATATTCCCGTATCTTTGATAAGTCTATGTTTAAATCCATCATCCCAAATATTATTTACGTTGTTTTATTTGTAGTGATTGTCTCTTCCTGTAGCGACGATGGTAGCGGTGAATACATTCAACTGGAAGGCGAAACAATGGGTACAACGTATCATATTGAATATAAACCGGTCAATAAAACAAGTTACCACGAGGATATAGATTCTATCCTTGTAGCGGTGAATAATTCTCTGTCCACTTACATTCCCACTTCAACGATTTCGAGGGTGAACGGAACGGATTCTATCATTATAGTTGATTCTCTTTTCATGATCGTGTTATTCGAATCCATTGATATTTATTTAAAAACCAGGGGAGCATTTGATCCAACTGTCATGCCACTGGTAAATGCCTGGGGATTTGGGCCGGCGGATTCTATCGATATAGACAGTGCAATGGTGGATTCCTTATTAGAGCTGGTAAATTTTGAAGGAATTTATCCTGCATTGCAAAAAATGGATTCCAGGGGGGTGAAGAAGCAACCTTCCATACTGAAAAGGGACGTGCGGATACAACTCGACTTCAGTGCTATAGCAAAAGGTTATGGCGTGGATCTGGTGAGTGAGTATTTGGAAAGAAAAGGAGTTGTGAATTATAGGGTTGAGATTGGGGGAGAAGTGAGAGCTGAAGGGTTAAACGATGAGTCTGCGCCATGGCGTTTTGGAATTATTAATCCCGAGGAGGGGCCTTTTAAAGACGAGGACTACAAAGTTATCGCACATTTATCTCACGGCTCAATTGCGACCTCAGGCAATTACTTGAAATTCAAGATTATTGATGGAGTACGATACGCCCATACGCTTAATCCCAAAACAGGGTATCCTGAAGCGAATTCGCTATTGAGTGCTTCGGTATTTACAGATAAATGCATGACCGCAGATGGTTATGCAACCGCCTTCATGGTGATGGGAGTTAAAAAAGCCTTTTCGTTTGCCGAGACAGACTCGACACTGGAGGCATATTTTATTTATTCCAACGATTCAGGTGAAGTGGTAACCCGGTATACTTCAGGCTTAAAAGATATATTGGAGGAATTGTAAAGAAGATTTAAGTCTTATCCTTCGATCTCTCTCAAAACCTGCTCGGGCGACTTCGTTTCATCAGCCCTGCAAGCTTCTTCAGAACTTGCCCCACAGACAGGACATTCAACGCCTTGTTCACGCAGGAAGGGATTGTTGGTACTGCAAGTACCTTTGAACTCTCCATCTTTAAGCAGGAGAACCCGGATGCCGATCAGTGCAAATGCACCGCCTAAGAATATTATTGCAACAATTGCTGTAAGCATAATAAGATTATACGTATTAAACGACCTGAGCACAAAGTTAGTTCAATTTAGCTAATTTTACCACTAATTGAATTAAAATCTAGGATATCAAATAAACTAAGATGAAAGAAAAACTCAAAGCGTTCGAACGGCTACTCACCATCATTGATGAGCTGCGGGAAAAATGTCCCTGGGATATGAAGCAGACCATGGAAAGCCTTCGATATCTTACCATTGAAGAAACCTATGAATTGGGAGATGCTATTTTGGAAAATAATATGGAAGAGGTGAAGAAGGAGGTGGGTGATTTGCTCATGCATATGGTTTTTTATGCGAGGATCGGTTCGGAGACCAATGATTTTGATATGACAGATGTTCTGAATTCCATTTCGGATAAGCTTGTATCACGGCACCCACATATTTATGGAGATGTTAAAGCCGAGACGGCCGAGGAAGTGAAACAGAATTGGGAGCAATTGAAATTAAAGGAGGGCAAGAAATCCATTCTTGAAGGCGTTCCTCTGTCTGCTCCATCTTTGGTGAAGGCAATGCGGGTACAGGAAAAGGTTCAGCAGGTAGGATTTGATTGGGACGATAGTGAGAAAGTATGGGATAAGATGAATGAGGAACTGGGCGAATTCAAAACCGAGCTGAAGAATGGGGACGATCCGGAAAAACTGGAGGAAGAGTTTGGAGATATTTTATTCTCACTGGTTAATTATGCCCGCTTTTTCAACGTGAATCCTGATAATGCGCTGGAGAGGACAAATAAGAAATTTGTCAAGCGCTTTAAGATCATCGAGGAAAAGGCAAAGGATAAAGGCCGGAATCTGAAAGATATGAGTCTCGAAGAAATGGAGGAGCTCTGGCAGGAAGCCAAGGGCGCTTAGCTTGATAGAAGAGGTAGGATAGACGATATTTGAGGTTTGATTTGATTTAACATCTAAATCAGCAATCAAATCAAAATTCAATTATCAAGCGTCATATATCTTCTATCAAGCGAAGCGCCGCGTCATCTTTCCTCGTACTTTTTGATCAACTCTTCAAATTCGGGATGGGTCATCGCATTTGACATATCATCATCCGTGCGCACGTGATTATAACTTGCAAAACCTTTTTCGAAAGCCTTTTCAAGCCAATTAAGTGATTCTTTGAAGTTTTCGGTAACCGAAAAATAGCATGCGAAAGTGTAGTAGTTCCACGAATCGGACTCATCCAGATTCAAAGCAGACTCAAAGGATCGCTTGGCTAATTTGTACTTTCCTTTTTTCAAAAAGCTATAGCCGATAATATTGTGTGCATAGTCACTGGTGGGATCAATTACCAGCGCATCATCAGCGTAATGTATCGCTTTATCGTATTTGCCGTCATTAAAATAAAGGTCGGCTAGATTTGCATTGCACCAAAAATGATCCGGATTAATTTCAAGCGTTTTGAGATAACTCTTTATCGCATTCTTCGAATCACTTGAATAATCATATACCAATCCTGTGTTGTAATAGAATATATCTACAGAAGGATCCGCTTCAATTGCCTTTTGATAATAAACCAGGGCAGCCTCATAATCATTATTGTTATAAAGAAGGATCCCTATATAATTATATCCATAAGCATATTTAGGATCCAATTTGATCGATAACTCATAATATTCACGGGCTTTTTCGAAATTCAACATGGACTCATACACCAGCGCGACTTCAACCGCATAACTGGTATTGGTGGGATCGATCTCCAACGCTCGTTTGTAATAAACAAGCGCACTGTCATATTCGGCTGCACGATCAAATACACCTCCCATATTATAATAAGAGTACTTATAGTTTGGATCCACTTCGATGGCTGCTTTGTACCAGGTCGTCGCTTTGACATCATCATCAATCTGTTCGTAATAATACCCGAGATTATTATAATGCATCGGATTTATTCGTTCACATTGAAGCGCTTTCTCGTAATAAATAAGTGCGGTATCATAAATCTCATCCTTCATGTAGATATCTCCAATATTGGTATAGGCAAAACTATAGGTGCTATCCAAGCTAACCGCCTTTTTGAAGTTCGCGAGCGCCTCCTCATACCTAAGATGTTCCTTATAGAATAACCCTAGATTATTATAATTATCTGCATCCCAATCTCTTACTTCGATAGCTTTTTTGTAATAAATTTCAGCTGAATCCAGATTTCCCAAATCCTCAAACAACTCGGCCAGGTAACGATACGGGTCATCGTAGTATGGGGAAAGACTGATAGCCTTTTTAAAGTTAAACATAGCTTTATCGTAGTCTTTTAACCTCGTATATACCAGACCAAGACTATTATAACTCCAGGAATCTGTTGAATCCAAAGCAAGAGAAACTTCCAGATACTTCATTGCCGAGTCAAACTTGTTCAGTGCTTTGAATGTATGCGCGAGATTTTGAATAGGAAATTGCCAGGTGGGTACCATATTATGAGCTTTTCGATAAACTTCAATTGCCTGCTCACGATCGTATTTCATATCATAATACAACCCAATTGCATTGTAGGAATAAGCTGCCTGGGGTTCCAACTCAATCGATTTGTGTAACTTTTCTAATGCAAGTGTAACTTCTTCCGGGTCCTTCGTATCGTAGAGAGCTCTTGCTTCGAGAAATAGTTTTCTTGCTTTGAAAAAATTCGTAAAAGGATGTCCTTCACGCAGAAGTTCAATGGCCTTACCCATATGCCTTGCGGCCTTTGTGAAGTCCTCCCGTTGATCTTCGATGCCTGAGACCTCCCCGT